>CAMCWJ010000054.1 GCA_945882475.1 Bifidobacterium breve | reverse complement strand
CCACGTGGACGATTTTCGGCGGTTCACCGGCGGGGGTGGTGGAGACGAAGAGGGTGGCCTCGGCGAGGCCATAGGACGGTTTGATCGCCTGCGGATTGAAACCGAACGGCGCGAACGCCTCATTGAACCGCCGAACCGTGGCGGCCGAGATCGGCTCGCTGCCGTTGAGCACCGCCTTGATGTTGGACAGGTCGAGCGGCGGGTCGCCCTCCTTGGGTACACCGCGCGCGGCGGCGTGATCAAACGCGAAGTTCGGCGCCACCGAGATGACACCGCCGGTGTCACCGGGCTTGCGGGCCATCTCGGCGATCCAACGGATCGGCCGGCGCACGAACGCAGCCGGCGTCATGAAGGTGAAGGTGTGCCCGATCATCGGCGACAACAGCGCGGTGATCAGACCCATGTCGTGGAAGAACGGCAGCCAACTGACGCCGCGGTCGCCCTCCTCGCCCTCGAGAGCCTCGATAACCTGCACGACGTTGGTCGCCAGGTTCAGGTGCGTGATCTGCACGCCGGTCGGGATCCGAGTCGAACCCGAGGTGTACTGCAGGTAGGCCACTGCGTCGTGGCTGACGTCCAGTTGCTCCCAGGTGGCGCCGACCTCGTCGGGCACCGCGTCCACCGCGATCACGCGGGGGCGTTCCTTAGCCGGGCGGCTGCGGAAGAACTTGCGCACGCCCTCGGCCGAGTCGGTGGTGGTCAGGATGGCCGACGGCGTGCAGTTGTCGAGCACGGCGTGCAACCGGCCGACGTGGCCTGGTTCGCCCGGGTCGAACAATGGCACCGCGATACGCCCGGAGTACAACGTGCCGAAGAAGGCGACCAGGTAGTCCAGATTCTGCGGGCACAGGATCGCAACGCGGTCGCCGGGTTGGGTCACCTGCTGCAAACGGGCGCCGATGGCACGGTTGCGGGCACCGAAGTCGGCCCAGAGCAGATCGCGGGCAACGCCGTCGCGTTCGGTGGAGAAATCCAGGAAGCGGTAGGCGAGTCTGTCGCCGCGGACCTTGGCCCAGCGCTCAACGTGACGGACCAGGTTGCCGCTCTCCGGGAACACGATCCGCCCGTCCTTGATGAACGGGTTGTGGAACGACATATCGCTCTCCTGTCAGGCCACTCCTGCGGCCGGGGCGCGGCCCCGGAAACGCCGTCACGTCGCCGTAAAAAAGCTACGTGCCGGGGGTCGCGGGGCGACCCGTCGCGCCTCTTAAATTATTCTTAATGTTAGGCCTACTCGAGGCCCGGGCCAAATCGAAACGCTGCACGGCCCACCGCATCATCCGTGCGGTGGTCGCGGGGCATTGTCGATCAGGCTGCGGGCCCAGTTCAGTGTCCATGACGTGGAGGGTTGGCCGTCGACGTTCCAGAACTCCGGCGTGTTGTACAGCGCGTGTACCGGTTGTCCGGCGCCACCCGCCAGGACGTCGATGGTCTTCGGCAGATTTGCGATGTTGAACGCCGACTGCGGGGCCGCACAAATCAGGTCGCCGCGCCCGCAGATCTGATAGGTGCGGTTGTTCAGGGCCCCGAAGCCACCCGGACGCTCACCGGTCATCGTCAATCCGAGGGCCGACAGTGTCGGGACCTCCCGCAGGGTGATCTCGGCGCCCTGGCCCGGTGGGTTGGGGCCGATGTCCTGGCCGACTCCCGGCTGGCGGCGACCGTCGGCGATGAGCGTCACCCCGAGCACCAGATCCTCGTCGACCGGGCCGCGGCCGTTGCCAATGTCGCTGGCCAGATCTCCGGCGATCACCGCGCCCTGGGAGAACCCGATCAGTACGTAGCTGGTCAACGGGCATCGCTGGTTCATCTCGGTCATCGCCCGAAACGTCGCCCTGGAACCCTCCGCCCGGCTGTCGTTGTAGGACATCTGCTTGTCGGCGGACAGCGGGTTATGGAACTGCGCGGTGTAGGGGACGGTGTAGACCTCAGCCCGATCCCGCCCAAACTGGTCCATGATCGGCCGGGTCACGTTGAGCAACAACGCGATCGGGAATTGCGTGGGGTTCAGCGGGTCGTCAGTCGGTGAGGATTCCCAGGTCCCCGGAATCGCGATCACACTCACGTCGGGGCAACTGGCGTCCTGGAAGGCGGGCCTGGGCTTCGCGCCGGGCTGGCTGGTCGGCGGCAGCACGGTCGGGGGAATGGCCGTCGTGGAGGGCGCCGGCCGACGCACGACGATCACGACGATCGCCACCACCACTGCCACCAACACAGCGACGGCACCCGCGGCGATCAGGGCGAGGATGCGGTGGCGTCTGCGGCGATCATTCGTTCGGGACTTGCGTGCCATCACTTCAGCAGAGTCGTTCGGTTGCGATCCGGATGTAGCCGGCGATAGCGGCAGCCTCGACGCCCGGCGGCGACTGGGGCGAAGTCACCTGTGCGTCGGCGACGTCACTGCGCACCATCGGAGCGACGTAATCCCACACGGCCTGCTCGGTCTGGCCCGCCGAGCGTGCCTGACAGACGTACGAGCCGATACTCAGGGCGCGAATATCGCTGGACGGGCGAACCCCGGCGGAATTCAGCGCCGAGAGGTACTCGCGTTGCACGGGCGTCACATTCATGGCCGCCGACGGCGCGCCAGTCTCCGGCGCGTCCGCCACCCCGACGCCCGCAACGAAATCGGTGTTCTGCTCGGTCGGCAGCGCGACACTGCTCACCAGATCAGCTCCCGAGCCGCAGCCGACCAGTAGGACCGCCGGAGCCAGCAGGGCGATTCCGAGCAACCCGGCCGACCGGCCGCCCGAGGCCCGGACAGCAGTGCCTGAGAGTTTGCTGAGGGAGTCGAGGTCGACGCAATGCACGCGTCCTACAGTACCCGTCGATGCGTCGTGCGTCGGCATCCAAGTGGTTGCAGGGGGCTAACAAATGGGTTCTGGCCGGTTAGCCAGCCGATCAGCTAGCCAGCCAGTTGGCCCGGCAGCCGGTTAGCTAGCCAATTGCCGCGGCAATGTCGCCGGCCATTGCGCCCAGCTGTGCGGCCCAGCTTCCCCAGTCATGGTTGCCGTCGGCCGGGAAGTCGAAGTGGCCGTTGCGACCGAGGATGGAGCGGTAGTGCGCGTAGAAGGTGCGGTTGCTGCCCTGGGCCTGATCGCAGAAGCCAATCATGGCGGCCGGGTCGGCGCACGTCACGGCTTGCGGGCTGTAGACCCAGAGCCGGGTGTTGTTGGCGACCAGCAGTTGCGCGTGAACGTTGGGGTCGCGGAATTTCCACCGACCCAACTGCGGGGCGCCCCACATCGCTTCGACCGTCGCCCCACTGGCGTTGATGCCGTTGGAGATGGCGCCATTGAGTTGAGTGTTCGAGGGTGTGAGGAACCCCGACATCGATCCGGCATAGCTGTAGCGCTCCGGGTGGAACGTCGCCATGGTGACCGCGCCGGTACCGCCCTGGGACGCCCCGACGATGGCGTGCCCGGACGGGGCGAGGCCCTTGTTCGCGGCGAGCCAGTCCGGCAACTCGGTGGCAAGGAAGGTCTCCCACTGCTTGCTGCCGTCCCGTTCCCAGTTGGTGTACATGGTGTAGGCGCCGCCGGCCGGGGCGGCAACCGAGAGCCCGGTGCCGGCGAGTGTGTTCATCGCATTGCCCGCGGTGACCCAGTTGCTGACTGTGGGTCCGGCGTTGAAAGCGTCCAGCAGCACCACGGCGTGCGGTCCGCCGGCCTGGAACGCCACCGGGATGTCGCGCCCCATGGCCGCGGACGGAACCATCAGGTACTCGACGCCGGCCGCGCCGGCCGCGGGCGCGGTCGCACCCCAGACGCCGACGGCCAGCAGGGCGGCGAACAGCGCCCGGAAAGCTTTCACCAGACTGCTCATACCCGCCTCACTGCATGTCCGAAAAAATCACTATCCGCCGTAGTGAATCACACCCATGAGCCGGGGGTTTCGGGATTGGCCCCATCCGCCGGACGTCAGTTAGCCAGTACCGGCTCGGGCGCGGCGACGGGCGGCGCAGGCGACGGTTGCGGGGTCGCCCCGAGCACCCGTTGAATGTCGGGCTTCATCTGCTGCAGTTGCTGACCCCAGTACCCCCAACTGTGGGTGCCGTTGGCGGGGAAATTGAACACCCCGTTGGCCCCACCGTTTGCGAGATAGGTGTCTCGGAAGGTCTTGTTGGTCCGCAACGTGAAGCCTTCCAGGAACTTCGCATTGAACAGATTGCCCGCGGTCGCCCCCGCGTCGAGGTCCGACGGGTTGCCGTTGCCGCAGTACACCCAGACCCGGGTGTTGTTGGCGATCAGCGTCTTGATGTTGACCATCGGGTCGTTGCGTTTCCAGGTGGCGTTGCCACCCGGACCCCACATGTCAGCGGCTTTGAATCCTCCGGCGTCCCCCATCGCCAACCCGACCATCGTGGGCCACCATCCCTCGGAGAGGTTCAGGAACCCCGACAACGAGGCCGCGTAGATGAACTGCTCCGGATGCCACACCGCCAGCGTCATCGCCGCCGAACCGGCCATCGAGAGCCCGACGGCCGCGCTGCCGGTCGGCTTGACCTGACGGTTGGCGGCCAACCAGCCTGGCAGTTCGCTGGTCAGGAACGTCTCCCACTTGTATGTCGAGCAACCGGCCTTGCCGCAGGCCGGTCGGTACCAGTCGCTGTAGAAGCTGGACTGGCCGCCGACCGGCATGATCACCGACAACCCGGAGTCCAGATACCACTCGAAGGCGGGGGTGTTGATGTCCCAGCCACTGAAGTCCTCCTGCGCGCGCAGGCCGTCAAGCAGGTACACGGCCGGCGATTCGGCTCCGCCACTTTGGAACTGGACCCGGATGGCGCGACCCATCGCGGGCGACGGTACGTCCAGGTACTCGACCGGAAGTCCCGGCCGCGAAAACGCCTGTGCTGTAGCAGAACCGCCGAACGCGGCGACCGCGCCCGGCAATAGGGCCGCAACTGCGGCGAGCACCGCAATCCGGTTCACCCAGGACCCACGCAACCACTGACGACACCCCATCCAACGCCCATCCTTCAATTTGTCTGCCGCCACGCGGGCGGTCTTCGGCCGCGGCGTCGCCCGCAGCGGAGTTCCCGATAAAACGGTTATCGGGTCCCGGTGGCCGCGGCGTTACCGACTCAGGGACATTCGGTGAGTCGTCGAACCGACTCAGGGACATTCGGTGAGTCGCTTCAACGACTCAGGGTCCGGTCGCGGGCAGACCGGTGTAGGGCGCGGTGTCCGAAGGCGGCGCGGCCAGTCCGCAGCGCACCAGTTCGTATTTGGGAACCCGGTCGATCCGGTAGCGGGTGTGCGCGAAGGACTCAGCGAAGTTGGATCGGAACTGCGCGGCTGTCATCGGCGCGCGGATGCTGTCGAGCATGGACCGGGTCTGCGGGCAGGTCAGTGCCACACCGGCCTCGGAAATCCAGCCCTCGTCGAGATACTCCGGGATGTAGGGCCGTTCTTTGAGCCACGGACCCTCGGCGACGGCCCAATCCGGGAAGAGGTTCTTGTCGTGGCCGATGCGGCCGTCCTCCAGCCGGGCGGTATGGGCGGCCAGTGGGTTCACCAAACCGATCTGGTCGATCACCCGGGTGTTGAGGCCGACGTTCATGCCCAACATGCCGAGGTTGGTGAAAAAGACTGTGTGCGGGGCGATCTGGCGGCGCCAGCTCTCCGCCGACACACCGGGCGGCGGCGGTGGCGGCGGTAGGGCCGGAACGACATCCCAGACGTCGTAGTTGCCCGACGGCAACAACAGCGCACCGTCGGGGGTGTTGTTGATCGCAACGAGAACCGACCGCATGCGCGGGTAATCCAGATAGTCCGCGGCGGTCAGTGGATGGGCGTGCCCGGTGGCCAGCGAGTAGAACCGCCGTTCATCGACGATTCCGGAGTAGGTCACCCGGGTGGCGTCGGGACCCATGCCCGGCGAATTGGCCGCCCACAGCGCCCAACCCGCCAGCGCAAACCACAGCGCCGCTGCGGCGCGGCTGTGCAGACCGCCGCGTTCCGAGAGCGACCACGCGGGTATCAGCACCGGGATCACCGCGATGGGGGCGAGCATGCAGAACAGCGGTGCCAGCAGGACCCTGCCATGCATGAAGTCGCCGCCCTGGCGAATCCAGTACAGGGCTTGCACGACGCCGCTGAGAACCATGAAGGCCACCACGGCGGACGGGCTGCGAACCCGCCGCGCCAGATTACGGGCGCCCACATCACGGGCGGGTGCGTCCGCAGCCGGCAGCCGACCCGCGACCAACACCCACCCCAGGGCGATCAACACGATCGCCGGAATCCACAGCGCGTACGGGCCGACGAAGTTATCCAGATAAATCAGGCCCTGGCCCCATTTGCTACCGGAGGCGTCCTTGGCCAACGCGGTCTGCGGCACCAGCAGGCCGTAGTACCCCATTCGAAAGATTTGGTATCCGACCGGGAGCGCGCCACCGGCCAGCACGATCAACGCCCGATGCCGCCAGTTGTCGGCAGCCACCAGCATCATCGCCAGGGCCAGCACGCCGATGAGAGCCAACTCGGGGCGCACCAGCACACTCAGGCCCGCCACGAAGGCCACCGCCGCGAGGAACCACCCGCGCTGTCGCGAGGCTTGCGACCAGCACACCAACATCCACCACAGCAGTCCGAGCCAAGCCGTCACCAGACCGTTCTCCAGGCCGGAGGTGGCGAAGTCGCGGGCCGGGGGAATTGCGATGTACACCAGCACGCCAGCCGGAAGCATCAACGCCCGGCGACCCCGCAGCGCGGGGGCCCACAACCGGGCCGTGCCCAACATGACCATTGCGATGCCGACCACGCTCAGCGCGAGCGCCAGCGCCAGCGCCACGTACTCCAGTCGCATCGGCCCGCCGACGCGACTGGCGAGATAGCACAGGTAGGTCCACGCGGTCGAGGTATTGGATTCCACCCGTTCGCCGGGATTGAAGACCGGTCCGTTGCCAGCCAACAGGTTTCGCACCGTTCGCAGAACGATCAAACCGTCGTCGGCGATCCACCGCCGTTGCCAGGCACCCCAGGCCCACAGCGCCGAGACCACCGCAACGGACAGCCACAGACTGATCCGGGTCCCCGTGGCGTAGGCATATGCCGGCCAGGCGGTCGGCCTGCTAACCGATGACGACGGCGGCAATGACGGTTCCGATCCAGGCCAGCGCCAACAGTTGCAGTACGTGGTCGCGCAGTGCGATTTCCTCGGGCTCGCCGGCCAGTCCGCCGTCGACGTCCACCGCGTAGCGCAGGATGGCGATGGTGAAGGGGATCATCGAGACCACAAACCACGAACCATCGTTGCCGTCGCGTTCGAAGGCCCACAGCCCGTAGCAGAGCACCACCGCCGTCGCTGAGAGCGTCCAGACGAACGTCAGGTAGGTGCTGGTGTAGCTCTCCAGCGATTTGCGGATCTTCGCGCCGGTCCGCTCGGCAAGTTGCAGTTCGGCGTAGCGCTTGCCGGCCGCCATAAATAGCGACCCGAACGCCATCACCAACAGGAACCACTGCGACAGCGGGATACCAGCGGCCACACCGCCGGCGATCGCGCGGATCAGGAATCCCGATGAGACTATGCAGATATCAAGCACCGCTTGGTGTTTCAAGCCGAAGCAGTAGGCCAGCTGAACGGCCAGGTAGACCGCCATCACCAACGCCAGCTTCGGAGTGAGCCACCAGGACAGCGCCAGGCAGGCCACCGCGAGAGCCGTCGCGATCGCGTAGGCCAACCCGACCGGCAACACCCCGGCGGCGATCGGCCGGAACTGTTTGGTCGGGTGGGCACGATCAGCCTCGACATCCCGCGCGTCGTTGACCAGGTAGATCGACGACGCCGCCATGCAGAAGACGACGAAGGCGATGGAGACCTTGAACAGCACGTTGCGGTAGTCGTACTCGGCGGTGCCGCCGAGTGCCGCCAGCGGGGCGGCGAGCACCAGCAGGTTCTTGACCCACTGTCGCGGCCGGATGGCCTTGACGATGGCGGCGGGGAGACTGCTCGGCGGGCCGGTGACCGGCGCGCGACTACTCATGCCCGCTCTCCTTCCGGCCACCCACCCGCGCGGTGACCCGCGCCACCGTCGCTCCGACCGCTATCCCGGCGAGCACATCGGTCGGATAGTGCACCCCGAGCACCAGGCGCGATGCTGCCATCAGGGGCACCACAACGAGAGGCAGCGGGGACCGGGTGGCCCGGCACAGCAGCATAGCTGCGGCCGTCGATGACGTCGCATGCGCGGACGGAAAGCTCAGTGCGCTCGGCGTCGACACCCCTACCGTCAGATCGGGGTGTCGGGGTCGGGCCCGCCGCACCGCCAGCTTGATCACGATCGCCGCGGCATGTGCGGCGACTGCGCCCACCCCCACCAACACCCAGTCCCGGCGGCGCCGGGGTGCCAGTAGGGCGCCCAGGCCCGACAACGCAACCCAGCCGGCGGCATGTTCGCCGAAGTGCGACATGGCTTTTGCGACCGACCCGATGGACGGCGTAGCCAGCCTGTCCTGGATGGCGACCAACGCAGCAAGCTCACCGCTCGGCGGCCCGGAGTCCGGCGCAGACTGCTCAGACATCGACGGGCGCTTCGTCGAACAACACCGTTTCCCACTTTTGCTTGCTGGACAGCACCGGCAACGCCTCGCGGTATACCCGTCGCATGTGGTCGTACTTGCGGGCCAGCCGGATGTGTTGGCGGATCGAGGCCCGCAGCAGCGCGGCCATTTTGGCTCGATCACGCTGCCGGTAGACCACGCCACGGCCGTCCGCGGTCGTGACCGTCACCCCGTCGACGTTGCACAGCAGAAACCACCGCGCATCCTGGGTCGCCACGTTCAATTGGGGCCGATCGTGATGATCAGGGTTGTCTTTTCGCAATTGATGAGCCACGCCACGCAACAGTCGCAAGCCGATGGCCGGCAGTGAGGTCGGCGGCTTATGCACCCTGGTGCGTCCACTCGGCGTCGGCAGTGATGTTGCGCCGGGCAGAACCACCGCGTCGGGATACTGCTGGCGCAGCGCACGCACCTCCGGTAGCGCGGACTCCAGGATAGAGAAGAGGTGTTCGGGGCCCGCGAGGAAGTCATCGATCGCTTTGTTCTGAATAGCGACTGTCGAATACTCAAGGCACATAAGGTGTTTCAGTGTCGCCTTGAGGGAACTCTTGACCAGGCCACCGACGGGAGCATCCCAGTGCAGGGCGGAGACAACCAACCGGTTGCGCAGGTGGAAGTACGCCTGCCAGTCGATTGCGTCGTCCTTGTCGCTCCATGCCATATGCCAGATCGCGGTGCCGGGCATTGTGACGGTGGGGTAGCCGTGCTCCCCGGCCCGTAACCCATAGTCGGCGTCGTCCCACTTGATAAACAGCGGCAACGGCTGGCCCAGTTCCTCGGCGACCTGGCGCGGGATCATGCACATCCACCAGCCGTTGTAGTCGACATCAATACGCCGGTGCAGCAACGCGCTGTCAGAGTTGGGATCGTCGTCGGCAAGCGGATACCGCGCGAAGTCATGGTCGTACTCGGTGAACGGGGCGTTGGTCCACATGAAGTTAGCCCGGTTGACCACCTCACCCATGACGTGGAGGTGCGAGGGTTCCTGGAGGTTGAGCATCTGACCACCGATCAGCGTCGGGGTCTTGGCGAAGCGATTCAGCGCCAGAGCGCGCAGAATCGAATCCGGTTCGATGCGGATGTCATCGTCCATGAACAGGATCTGCTCACAGTCGGTGTTCTTCAGCGACTCGTACATCACCCGGCTATAGCCGCCCGAGCCACCGAGGTTCGGCTGGTTGTGCACCGAGAGTCGGCTGCCCAGTGCAGCCGCAGCCTCGCCGAAGTCGGCCTGGGCAATCGCCTTGTCGGTCCCCTGGTCGACAACGATCACAGCTCCGATGACGTTGTCCACCAACGGATCCGACGTCAATGCTCGAAGAGCATTGACGCAATCGGCCGGGCGATTGAAGGTCGGGATACCGACCGCCACATTGGCTCGACCGGGTGCGGGCACCGGCGCGTACCAGGCGGCATGGTGCACGGTGACATCGGTGTCGGTGGTGATGTCGAACCAGATCCAGCCGCCGTCCTCGAAGGGCGCGAGTTCGATCTCGAACTCGGCGGCGGCCGGCGAGACATCGCTGACGATCCCGCTGCCGCCGACGCTGATACGAGCGCCGGTGGCCTTGGACCGGTAGACGTCGATGCGTGCGCTACCGGTCAACTCGACGCGCAGCACCACCGAGGACAACGTCGACCAGCGCCGCCAGTAGCTGGCCGGAAAGGCGTTGAAGTAGGTGGCGAAGGAGACCTGGGATTCGGCGCCGATCTGTAGCGCGGTGCGGCTGACGGCGTGGGCGCGGCGGGCGTTGGTCGCGGACTCCTCGACGTAGAGCTTGCGGACATCGAGTGGCTCGCCGGGACGCGGCAGAATCACCCGGTGCAGCAGGCTCACCGCCTGGGAATGTCCGGCCGGGATTGCCCCCGTGGGGATACCGCTCATATCGTGCTGCTTTCGTCGGCGTCCGTATCCGTCAGCGGCGCGCCGTCGCGCAGGTGGGGGGCCAGGACATTGTCGTAGGTACTCAACGCGCTCGCGATTGCCATGTGCATGTCCAGATACTGATAGGTACCCAGCCTGCCTCCGAAGAGCACTCGCGCGGTGGCCGTCTCGGCCTTGGCGCGAGCCCGGTACGCGGCTAGGACCGCTCGATCGGCGTCGGTGTTGATTGGGTAGTAGGGCTCGTCGTCGGCGTCGGCGAAGCGCGAGTACTCCCGCATGATGACCGTCTTGTCGGTCGGGTAGTCCCGCTCGGGATGGAAGTGCCGGAACTCATGGATACGGGTAAAGGGCACGTCGGGGTCGTTGTAGTTCATCACCGGGGTGCCTTGGAAGTCACCGCAGTCGAGTACTTCGAGTTCGAAGTCCAGGGTGCGCCAGCCAAGGCGGCCCTCGGCATAGTCGAAGTAGCGGTCCAGTGGGCCGGTGTAGACAACCGGGGCGTGTGGACTCGCGGCTCGCAACTCATCGCGAACGTCGAACCAGTCGGTGTTCAGCCGCACCTCAATCCGGTCATCGGCTGCCATGTTCTGCAGCCAGGCGGTGTAGCCGTCAACCGGCAACCCCTCGTAGGTGTCGTTGAAATAGCGATTGTCGAAGGTGTAGCGGACCGGAAGCCGGCTGATGGTGGACGCGGGCAACTCCTTGGGATCGGTCTGCCACTGCTTGGCCGTGTAACCCTTGACGAAGGCCTCATAGAGCGGTCGCCCGATCAGTGAGATCGCCTTCTCCTCAAGGTTTTGCGCCTCAGCGGTGTTGATCTCGGCGGCCTGTTCGGCGATCAGGGCTCGCGCCTGCGCCGGGCTGTAATAGCGGCCGAAGAACTGCGAGACCAGTCCCAGACCCATCGGAAACTGGTAGGACTGGCCGTCGTGCATCGCGAAGACCCGGTGCTGATACCCGGTGAATTCGGTGAATTGCCGGACGTAGTCCCAGACCCTGGCATTGGAGGTGTGGAACAGGTGCGCGCCGTATCGGTGGATCTCGATACCGGTCTGCGGCTCGGCCTCGGAGTAGGCATTGCCGCCGATATGCTGCCTTCGCTCGACGACCAGGACCCGTTTGCCAAGTTGGGTTGCCACCCGTTCGGCGACCGTCAGGCCGAAGAATCCGGAGCCAACCACGACGAGATCGAAGTCGCCGGCGGGCTGGCGGCGGCTTCCACTGACGGGGATCGGCGGCCGGTGATCGGGAGAGGTCATCGGCCCCTAGGCTATCGGACCCGGGCGGTGAAATCGCATCGCGAACCGTGGTGCCGCGAGGAAATAGCAGCGCGGCCCCAAGACTCGATTGGTCGCGATTGGCTCACGATTCAGCATCGTCACTCCTGTCCCATCCGCCTCAGTCGTACCATCGAGTCGTTGGCT
>CAMCWJ010000053.1 GCA_945882475.1 Bifidobacterium breve | reverse complement strand
CGACGCCGACGAGTTCGCCCGTCGGCTGCCTCTGATGAGCGCCGGGCGTGACTTCGCCGACCCGGTCGGCCTGAACTGGACCCAGGACGGCACCGACGTCGATTTCGGCGCGCTGTCACGCCAACTGCTGACCTACGGCGCCAGTCGTGGGATGACAACCCTGTTCGGCCATGAGGTTCGCGGCCTGCGTAAGGGATCCGACGGCGGCTGGACGGTCAACGTGACCAACCGTCGCACCGGCGAAAAGGTGAACCTGCACAGCAGATTCGTCTTCATCGGCGCCGGCGGCGGCGCCCTGCCGCTGCTGCAGAAGGCCGGTATCAAGGAGGCCAAGGGCTATGGCGGCTTCCCGGTCAGCGGTCAGTGGCTGCGCACCAAGAACCCAAGCCTGACCAGCGCCCACCACGCGAAGGTGTACGGGTTGCCGCCGCTGGGCGCCCCGCCGATGTCCATGCCGCACTTGGACACTCGCATCATCACCGGCCACGAATGGCTGCTGTTCGGGCCGTTTGCCGGCTGGTCGCCGAAGTTCCTCAAGGCCGGCAGCATCACCGATCTGCCGTTCTCGGTCAAGCCCGACAACCTCGCGTCGATGGTGGGCGTCGGCCTGACCGAACTGCCGCTGCTGCGCTATCTCATCGGTGAGTTGCTGATGTCCGAGGCGAACCGGGTCGACACCCTGCGAAAGTTCGCCCCGACAGTGCAGAGCAAGGACTGGGAACTCGACATCGCCGGACAGCGAGTGCAGGTGATCCGCCGCGATGCCAAGAAACTCGGGGTGCTGGAATTCGGTACCACGGTGCTGTCCGCAGCCGACGGGTCCATCGCCGGTCTGCTCGGCGCCTCACCCGGTGCATCCACGGCGGTGCCGGCGATGCTCGAGGTGATGGAGCGTTGCTTCCCGGACCGCTACAACTCCTGGGTGCCCAGGCTCACCGAGATGGTGCCCTCGCTGGGAGTCAAACTCTCCGATGAGCCGGCACTGTTCGCGCAGGTGTGGGATCACGGCACCAAGGTGCTCGGACTCGGCAGCGTGGGAGTGGTGTGACGGTCGCGTTGCGCCGTTGCTGGGGAAAGGATCTCGACGCGGCGGGTCTCTACGACTTGCTGCGGTTGCGGGCCGAGGTGTTCGTCGTCGAACAGCAGTGTCCCTACCCGGAACTTGACGGCCAGGACCTGCTGAGCGAGACCAGGCACTTCTGGCTGCGGGACTCAGGTGGCGAGATTCTCGCTACGTTGCGACTGCTGGAGGAGTACCCGGATGAACGCAAGGCTTTCCGGATCGGCCGGGTGTGCACCAGGGGTTCCGCGCGCGGGAATGGCTACGCGCACCGTCTGATGCAGGCGGCGTTGGCCGACGTGGGCGCGTACCCCTGCCATCTCAACGCGCAGACCTACCTGACCGAGATGTACACCCGGCACGGGTTCGTGGTTAACGGGGCCGAGTTCGTCGAGGACGGCATCTCTCATGTGCCGATGCTGCGGGCAGGCCGACAGTGAAGGACGTCTACTACCCGTTCAGTGCGATCGTCGGACACGATCGGCTGCGCCTGGCACTGGTGCTGTGTGCGGTGCGACCCGAGATCGGCGGGGTGCTGATCCGCGGCGAGAAGGGCACGGCCAAATCGACCGCGGTGCGGGCACTGGCCGCGGTGCTGGCCGAGGCCGACCCGGCCGCCCGACTGGTGGAACTACCCCTCGGCGCCACCGAGGACAGGGTGATCGGCTCGCTGGATCTGAAGAAGGTTCTCCAGGATGGCGAGCACGCGTTCTCCCCGGGTCTGCTGGCCCGGGCGGACGGCGGCGTGCTCTACGTCGACGAGGTCAACCTGCTGCCCGATCATCTGGTCGACGTGTTGCTGGACGCAGCGGCGATGGGCCGGGTGCACATCGAGCGGGACGGGGTGTCGCATACCTGCGAGTCGCGATTCGTGTTGATCGGCACCATGAATCCGGAGGAGGGCGAACTGCGCCCGCAACTGCTGGACCGGTTCGGTCTGGCGGTCGACGTGCACGCCTCCCGGGATGTGGCGGTGCGCAGTGAGGTCATTCGCCGCCGGCTGGCCTACGAGGCCGACCAGGCCGGATTCGCCGGGCGGTATGCCGGCGCCGACAGCGAGTTGGCCCGCGGCATTGCGGCGGCGCGGTCCAGGGTTGCCGGGGTGGTGCTGCCCGACGTGGAACTGAACCGGATCGCGGCGTTGTGCGCGGCCTTCGATGTCGACGGGATGCGCGCCGATCTGGTGGTGGCCCGCACCGCTGTGGCGCACGCGGCCTGGCGCGGTGCGGATACCGTCGCGCAGGAGGACATCCGGGTCGCCGCCGAACTGGCCCTGCCGCACCGCCGTCGCCGGGATCCGTTCGACGACCCCGGCATCGATGCGGCGCGACTCGACGAGGCCATGGCCGCGGCGGCCGCTGACGGCGAACCCGAGCCTGAACCCGAGCCCCCCGGTGGCGGATCAGCCGCGGACGGGCCGTCGAACAGTGATGTGCCGCAAGGCAACTCGCCGTCACAGCCGCGGCCGTCGGCACCGCCGTCCGCGCAATTCCGCACCCGTGCACTGACGGTGCCCGGTGTCGGGGAAGGTGCCGCCGGCCGTCGATCGGCGGCCCGCAACTCCCGCGGCGCCACCGTCGGACCCAGCCCGGCACCCGAGGACGGCCACGGCGTGCACCTGTTCGCGACCGTGCTCGCCGCGGCTGACCGCGCAGCGGGTCCGGGCCGGTTGCGGCCGGATGCCGATGATCTGCGGCGCGCCCTGCGGGTCGGCCGGGAGGGCAACCTGGTGATCTTCGTCGTCGACGCCTCGGGCTCGATGGCCGCCAGGGACCGGATGTCGGCCGTTAGCGGGGCCGCGATGTCCCTGCTGCGGGATGCCTATCAGCGTCGCGACAAGGTGGCCGTGATCACCTTCCGGGCCGGCGGAGCCCGGCTGGTACTGCCGCCGACGGCATCGGCACACATCGCCGCACGGCGACTCGACCGCTTCGACACCGGCGGCACCACGCCGCTGGCCGAGGGCCTGCTGGCCGCCCGCGACGTGGTGATCCGGGAGCGGGTTCGGGACCGTTCGCGGCGGCCGCTGGTGGTGTTGCTCACCGACGGCCGCGCCACCGGCGGAACCGATCCGCTTGCGCGCAGCCGGATTGCCGCGCTGCGCTTGGCAGCCGAGGGAGCCAGCGCGGTGGTGGTCGACTGCGAGACGTCCTATGTGCGATTGGGCCTGGCGGCTGATCTTGCTGATCAGCTGCGGGCGCCGGTGTTGCGGCTGGAGCAACTGCGGGCCGACTCCCTGGCGCAGGCCGTGCGCCGGGTTGCCTGAGACGACCAGGGAAGGGGACGGGCGATGCCGCAGGGCCAACCCATCGTCGTACCCGACGACGGTCTGACGACGAAGGCCCGCCGCGCCACCCCGGTGCTGGCGGTCCATACCGGCACCGGCAAGGGCAAGTCGACGGCCGCGTTCGGAATGGCGTTGCGCGCGTGGAACTCCGGCATGGATGTCGGGGTGTTCCAGTTCGTCAAGAGCGCTAAGTGGAAGGTGGGGGAAGAGTCCGTCTTCGGCCGACTCGGACAACTGCACTCCGACGAGGGCGTCGGCGCACCGGTGGACTGGCAGAAGATGGGTGCGGGCTGGTCCTGGGTCAAAAAGCCCGACTCGGATGCTGACCATGCGGCCGCCGCGGCGGCCGGCTGGGCCGAGATCGCCCGAAGGCTGGCCGAGCAACGCCACGACTTCTACGTCCTTGACGAGTTCACCTATCCCCTGAACTGGGGCTGGGTCGACGTTGACGAGGTGGTGGATGTTTTGGCGTCCCGGCCCGGTCGCCAGCACGTCGTCATCACCGGCCGGGATGCGCCGCGGCGACTTCTCGAGGCCGCCGACCTGGTGACCGAGATGGTCAAGGTGAAACACCCGATGGATGTCGGCCGCAAGGGCCAGCGGGGAATCGAATGGTGAACAGCACCCCGGCCGTCATCATCGCGGCCCCTGCCTCAGGTAGCGGAAAGACCACCATCGCAACGGGTTTGATCGGGGCGCTGTGCCGCGCCGGCCACCGGGTGGCTCCGTTCAAGGTAGGGCCTGACTTCATCGATCCCGGATACCACGCGGTCGCGGCGGGCCGGCCGGGCCGCAATCTCGATCCGGTCCTGTTCGGTGAAGATCTGGTCGGCCCGCTCTACCGGTACGGATCCGATGACGCCGACATCGCGGTGATCGAGGGTGTGATGGGTCTGTTCGACGGCCGCATCGACGAGCATTTCCGGATCCCCGCGCGCGGATCCACCGGACACCTCGCCCAACTTCTTGGCGCGCCGGTACTGCTGGTCATCGACGCCCGCGGCCAGAGCCAGAGCATCGCAGCTGTGCTGCATGGCTTTTCGACGTTTCAGCCCGACGTGCGGATCGGCGGGGTCATCCTCAACCGGGTCGGCTCGCAACGCCACGAACAGGTGCTGCGCCAGGCCTGTGAGACGGTCGGGGTGCCGGTGCTCGGCGCGGTGCCGCGGCATGACGACCTCGGGGTCCCGTCGCGCCATCTCGGACTGGTAACCGCTGTCGAACACGGTGCGCTGGCGCAGGCGGCGGTGACGGCGATGACCGATCTGGTGGCCCGCCACGTCGACCTCGCGGCCGTTACCGCGCTCGCACGGTCAGCGGTGACGGGGCAGCCGTGGTCACCGGAAAGCGTTGTAGGGCAGCCGGTTCCGGGTCGGCCTGTGGTGGCCGTCGCGGCCGGCAAGGCGTTCACTTTCGGCTATCCAGAGCACGAGGAGTTACTGCGCGCCGCCGGAGCCGAGGTGGTGGCGTTCGACCCGCTGACCGACGCCCTGCCCGAGGCCACTGCCGCGCTGGTGCTGCCCGGCGGGTTCCCCGAGCAGTACCCGGAGCAGTTGAGCGCCAACGCCGAACTGCGCGGGCAGATCCGCGACCTCGCCACCCGAGCGCCGGTACACGCGGAGTGCGGCGGACTGACCTACCTGATGTCCGATCTCGACGGCCACCCGATGTGCGGCGTGTTGCCGGGCTCGGCAGTCTTCACCGAGCGGCTGACCCTGGGCTATCGGGACGCCGTCGCCGCCGCCGAATCGTCGCTGCACGACGCCGGCCAACGGGTGGTGGGTCATGAATTCCACCGCACCACAGTGCAATTCAGCACGCCGGTGCAACCGGCGTGGCTGCTGCGCCGGCAGGGGTCTGAGCCGGCCGGTGAAGGCGCGGTGTCGGCAGAGGTGCACGCCTCCTACCTGCACACCCACCCGGCCGGCCAGCCGGCGTCGGTCCGGCGGTTCGTCGGCCGAGCCTTGTCTAAGCTCGCCCGGTGACCGAGAACGCCTACCTCGTCGGCCTGCGACTGGCCGGTAAGAAGGTGGTGGTGATCGGCGGCGGCACGGTGGCGCAGCGCCGGGTGCCGGTGCTCATCTCCGGGGGCGCCGACGTGCACGTGGTGGCGCGGGCGGCCACCCCGGCTGTCGAGGCGCTGGCCCAGCAGCGGCCCGGCATCACCCTGACGCTGCGGGACTACCGCGACGGCGATCTCGATGGCGCCTGGTACGCGATCGCCGCCACCGATGACCCGGCCGTCAACGCCCGGGTGGTCGCCGAGGCCGACCGCCTGCGCATCTTCTGTGTTCGCGCCGACGCTGCCCGAGACGGCACCGCCGTCACCCCGGCGTCCTTCGACTACGAGGGCCTACTGGTGGGGGTCCTCGCCGGCGGGGAGCACCGGCGCTCGGCGGCGGTCCGCTCGGCCATCCGGGACGCAATCCAGCAGGGTCGCATCGCTCCCGACATCGTCGCCAGCACCGCCTCCGACGTGGTTCCCGGCGGGGTGGCACTGGTCGGCGGCGGGCCGGGGGACCCGGAGTTGATCACTGTGCGGGGCCGTCGACTGCTGGCGCATGCGGACGTGGTGGTCGCCGACCGACTGGCGCCACCGGAACTACTGGCCGAACTGGCCCCAGACGTGGAAATCATCGACGCCGCCAAGATCCCCTACGGCCGGGCGATGGCCCAGGAGGCCATCAACGAGGTCCTCATCGACCGGGCCCGCGCCGGGCAGTTCGTGGTGCGACTCAAAGGCGGTGACCCGTTCGTCTTCGCGCGCGGTTATGAGGAAGTTCTCGCCTGCGTCGAAGCTGGGATTCCGGTCACAGTGGTGCCCGGCGTGACCAGCGCGATCGCGGTGCCCGCCATGGCCGGGGTGCCGATCACGCACCGCGGCGTAAATCATGAATTCGTCGTGGTCAGCGGTCATTTGTCGCCGGATCACCCGGAATCGTTAGTGAATTGGAATGCGCTGGCGAAATTATCCGGAACATTGGTATTACTGATGGCGGTAGAACGCATCGGGTTATTCGCCAAGATACTTATCGAAGGCGGTCGACCAGCGCAAACAGCGGTTCTCGTGGTCCAGCACGGCACTACTGCAGCCGAACGGGTGGTGCGCGCGACACTGGCCGACGTGCCGGAAATAATTCGCGCGGAGGGCATAAAACCCCCCGCGGTCATCGTTATCGGACCGGTGGCCGAATTCGGGCTTTAAAGTTCTCTTAATATTCCTGTAGTGTGGGCCGCTATGACGGCACTCAACGATGCGCAGCGCGTGCCCCCGCATCGGGCGCGTCGCTCCGCCGGCCGTCGGGACGCAATCACACCCGAGCGGCCACTGCCGGCCCGGCGGGAACAAGCCGACGTCGTCTCGGCCCGTACACAGGGGCCGGCCTGGCTGCCGTCGCGGCGATTCCTCGCCGCGGTCGCGTCAATCGGCGGCATGCAACTGCTGGCCACCATGGACAGCACCGTCGCGATCGTGGCGCTGCCCAAGATCCAGGATGAGCTTTCCCTCACCGACGCCGGCCGCAGCTGGGTGATCACCGCGTACGTGCTGACCTTCGGCGGTCTGATGCTGCTGGGCGGGCGTCTCGGCGACACTATCGGACGCAAGCGGACCTTCATCGTCGGCGTGGCGCTGTTCACCATCGCCTCGGTACTGTGCGGGATCGCCTGGGACCAAACCACTTTGGTGGTCGCACGGCTCCTGCAGGGCGTCGGAGCGGCGATCGCTGCGCCCACCGGGTTGGCGCTGGTGGCCACCACCTTCCCCAAGGGGCCCGCCCGTAACGCCGCCACCGCGGTGTTCGCCGCGATGACCGGTATCGGCTCGGTGCTGGGTCTGGTGGTCGGCGGTGCGCTCACTGAGCTGTCCTGGCGGCTGGCCTTCCTGGTCAACGTGCCGATCGGGCTGGTGATGATCTATTTGGCGCACCGAACGCTGCGCGAGACCCACCGCGAGCGGATGAAACTCGACGCGGCCGGTGCGCTGCTGGCGACCGTGGCATGTACCGCAGCGGTTTTCGGCTTCACCCAGGGCCCGGAGAACGGTTGGCTTGCGCCGATGACACTGGGCGCCGGCCTCGCCGCCGTCCTCGCGTTCGGGGCGTTCGTCCTGGCCGAGCGCAGCGCGGTCAATCCGGTGGTGCCGTTCACCCTGTTCCGCGACCGCAACCGGTTGGCCACCTTTGCCGCGATCTTCCTGGCCGGCGGCGTGATGTTCACCCTGACGGTGCTCATCGGCCTGTACGTGCAGGACATCATGGGCTACAGCGCCCTGCGCGCGGGCATGGGGTTCATCCCGTTCGTCGTCGCCCTCGGCGTCGGCCTTGGTGTCTCCTCGCAACTGGTGGCGCGCTTCCCACCGCGGGTGCTGGTGATCGCCGGCGGCGTGCTGGTTTTGGGCGCCATGGTCTACGGATCCACGCTCAACGCGGGCATTCCATACTTCCCGAACCTGGTGTTGCCGGTCGTGTTCGGCGGATTCGGCATCGGCATGATCGTTGTGCCGCTGACAGTCTCGGCTATCGCCGGCGTCGGATTCGATCAGATCGGTCCCGTCTCGGCGATCGCCTTGATGCTGCAGAACCTGGGCGGCCCGGTGGTTCTGGCGGTCATCCAGGCGGTGATCACCTCGCGCACGCTCTACCTCGGCGGCACCACCGGCCCGGTGAAGCGGATGAACCCCGAGCAGTTGCACGCCCTGGACCAGGGTTACACCTACGGCCTGCTCTGGGTCGCCGCGGTGGCGATCCTGGTCGGCGTGGTCGCGCTGTTCATCGGATACTCGGCTAAACAGGTCGCGCACGCCCAAGAAGTCAAGGATGCAATCGACGCCGGCGAGATCTAGCCGCGCCCTACCCACCCGGGCGGCTGGGTAGGGTAGCTCTTCATGGCTGGCGCGAGCGTTCCCCAACCGCCGGCCAAACCGCTCGCCTCCAGCGTGCTCGGGATCGCGATCGTCGCGATCACCGGAATGCAGTTGATGGCCACCCTCGACGGCACCATCGTGATCGTTGCGCTGCCCAAGATCCAGGATGAGCTCTCCCTCTCCGACGCCGGCAAGAGCTGGGTGATTACCGCCTATGTGTTGACTTTCGGCGGTTTGCTACTGCTGGGTGGGCGGGTCGGTGACGCGATCGGCCATAAGCGGGCGTTCATCTCCGGGGTGGGGGTGTTCACGATCGCCTCGATGGCTTGCGGCCTGGCGACCGACGGCCCGCTACTGATCGCCGCACGGGCGGTGCAGGGCATGGGGGCTGCGGTGGCCGCCCCGACCGGGCTGGCGCTAATCGCCACCACCTACGCCGTCGGTCAAGCCCGCAACCGGGCCATCGCGATATCGGCCGCCATGCAGGGCATCGGATCTGTGCTGGGTCTTGTCCTGGGTGGGGCGCTGACGGTGATCTCGTGGCGGCTGGCCTTCCTCATCAATCTCCCGATCGGCGTGCTGATCATCTGGATCGGCCTGACCCGGCTGGAGGAGACCCGCCACGAGCGGCTCAAACTCGACGTGACCGGGGCGCTGTTGGCCTGGCTCGCGTGCACCGCGGCGGTGCTGATCTTCACCCAGGGGCCGGTCCGCGGCTGGACCGATCCGTGGGTAATCGGCGCGGGTGTGGCCGCGATCCTGCTCGGAATCGGGTTCTTCATCGTCGAACGCACCGCCGCGCACCCCCTGGTTCCCCCGTCGTTGTTCACCAACCGAAACCGGGTGGCGACCTTCGTCTCGCTGTTCCTGGCCGGCGGGGTGCTGCTCACGCTGACCGTGATGATCGGGCTGTACGTGCAGGACGTGCTCGGCTATTCGGCGCTGCACGCCGGAATCGGTTTCATCCCGTTCGCCGTGGCGCTGGGACTGGGCAACCTGGTCACCGCGCGGTTGGCGCCGCACGTGGCGCCCCGGTGGCTCATCATCGGTGGCGGCCTGCTGGTGCTGGGCGCGATGATCTACGGCTCCACCCTGACCCGCAGCATCCCGTACTTTCCGGACCTGGTGCTGCCGATCGTGGTCGGCGGCTTCGGCATCGGCATCATCTCGGTGATCCTGCCGTTGTGCGCTCTGGCCAAGGTCGGCCCGCGCGAGATCGGGCCGGTCAGCGCGATCACCCTGATGGTGCAGAACCTGGGTGGACCAATGGTGCTCGTCGTCATTCAGGCGGTGCAGACCTCCCGCACGCTCTACCTCGGTGGCACCACCGGGCCGGTGTCGAAGATGACACCGACCCAACTCGACGCCCTCGGTGCCGGCTACACCTACTCGCTGCTGTGGATCGCTGCGGTCGCCGTGCTGGTCGGCGCCAGCGCACTGTTCATCGGGTTCTCCGCTCCCCAGATTGCGGCCGCGCAGCACACCCGGGACGCGGTCGAGGCCGGCGAGCTCTAGTCAGGGCCGCGCCGCGGAACCAACGCGATCGTCACCGCCAGCATGAACGCCGGGTGGCCTAAGCTGGCCCGTTGTGATCACCCGTATGTCTGAGCTGTTCCTGCGCACGCTGCGCGACGACCCCGCCGACGCCGAAGTGCCCAGCCACAAACTGCTCATCCGGGCGGGTTACGTGCGGCCGATCGGTCCGGGCCTCTACAGCTGGCTGCCACTGGGACTGCGGGTGCTGCGCAAGGTCGAGACCATCGTGCGCGAGGAGATGCTCGCGATCGGCGGCCAGGAGATCCTGTTCCCGGCGCTGCTGCCGCGCGCGCCGTATGAGACCACCAACCGCTGGACCGAATACGGCGAGGGGGTGTTCCGGCTCAAGGACCGCCGGGACAACGACTACCTGCTGGGCCCCACGCATGAAGAGTTGTTCACCCTTGCCGTCAAGGGGGAGTACAGCTCCTACAAGGACTTCCCGGTGCTGCTGTTCCAGATCCAGACCAAGTACCGCGACGAGGCGCGGCCGCGGGCCGGCATCCTGCGCGGCCGTGAATTCATCATGACGGACTCCTACTCCTTTGACGTCGACGACGACGGGCTGCGGACGGTATACCTCGCCCACCGCGAGGCGTACCAGAAGATGTTCGCGCGCATGGCGATTCGCTATGTGATCGTCTCGGCAGTCTCAGGGGCGATGGGCGGCAGTGCCTCCGAGGAGTTCCTGGCCGAGAGTGACGTCGGCGAGGACACCTTCGTTCGCTGCCTGGAGTCCGGCTACGCCGCCAACGTCGAGGCGGTCACCACCGCGGTGCCCGACCCGGTGTCCGTCGAGGGCCTGGCGGCGCCGCAGGTCCACGACACCGGCGACACCCCGACCATTGCCACCCTGGTCGACTGGGCGAACACCGCCGGGCTGGGCCGCACCGTCACCGCCGCCGACACCCTCAAGAACGTGCTGCTCAAAGTACGCCTGCCGGGCGGCGACTGGGAATTGCTGGCAATTGGGCTGCCCGGCGATCGCGAGGTCGACGACAAACGTCTCGGTGCCGCACTCGACCCGGCCGAGTACGCCATGCTCGATGACTCCGACTTCGCGCGGTATCCCTTCCTGAAGAAGGGCTATATCGGCCCGAAGGCGTTGCTGTCCAACGGTGTTCGCTATCTGGTCGATCCGCGGGTAGGGGCCGGAACGGCCTGGATTACCGGCGCTGACGAACCCGGAAAGCATGTGGTGGGGCTGGTCGCCGGGCGCGACTTCGTCGCCGACGGCACCATCGAGGCCGCCGAGGTGCGCGACGGCGACCCGTCCCCGGACGGCGCCGGAACTCTGGTGAGCGCGCGCGGAATCGAGATCGGCCACATCTTCCAATTGGGCCGCAAATACACCGACGCGTTCGCCGTCGACGTCCTCGGCGAGAACGGCAAACCGGTCCGGCTGACGATGGGCTCTTACGGCATCGGGGTGTCCCGACTGGTCGCGGTGATCGCCGAACAGCAGCACGACGAACTCGGATTGCGTTGGCCGGCCTCAGTGTCGCCGTTTGACGTGCATGTCGTCATCGCCAATAAGGACGCCGAGGCGCGCGCCGGTGCCGAGGCATTGGCGGCCGACCTCGACCGCCTCGGCCGCGAGGTTTTGCTTGACGACCGGACCGTGTCTCCGGGGGTGAAGTTCAAGGACGCCGAACTAGTGGGTGTGCCGTGGATCGTGGTGCTGGGCCGGGGCTGGGCCGAGGGCACCGTCGAACTACGCAACCGGTTCAGCGGGCAGACCCGGGAGATCGCCATCGCCACCGCGGTTGCCGACATCGCCGCCGCGATCGCCGACTGATCGCGAGTGTGAGGCTAGAGCGACATTCGTCGCCCGACGTCGCTCCAGCTTCACACTCGGCGGGGAACCCGGGCTACTCGCTTCCGCCGGGGAAGGCCTCGGTGACCGGCCAGGCGCCCAGCACCCGGCGCCAGCGCGTGGCCAGTAGCGCGCTCTGCGTCAACGCGGCGAGGCCGAACTCGCGGTCCTGCTCGGACTGGGCCTGTTCCAGCACCGCCCGCCAGGCCACCGCGCAGTCGCTTTCCATGCGGATGGCCAGCTTGGCCGCCTCAATGTAGTTGTTCACCGTCATCGGCAGTTGATAGCCCGCCGCCGGTAGCGGCACCGTCACCTCGCGGTCGGACAGCATCGCCACCACCGCTTCGCGCCGATCGCGGTGCT
>CAMCWJ010000052.1 GCA_945882475.1 Bifidobacterium breve | reverse complement strand
ATTACGACGTCGTCTCGCCCCCAATCGAGCAGGAGTTTCCGTGCCCAAGACACCGATCACCCACTACCCGATGCTCGCCCTCGTCGGGATCACCGCCCTGTCGGCCGTCGCGTGCGGTTCGGCCACCAAGACCGAGTCGGCCGCCTCATCGGTGACGTCGGCCGCGTCGGCCGCGTCGTCAGCGGCGTCATCGGCCGTAGCGGGAGCCACCACGTCCGCGGCTGAGGCCTCCCAGGTGCCGGTGATCATCGACGGCGAAGAAGAGGTGAGCGGGTCGATCGCCTCGGTGGCGGGCACGCGGGTCGAGGTCAGCTCACCGAAGGGTGCGGCGGCGGTGGCCTTCACCGAGTCAACCAAGGTGATGGAGTTGACGCCCGTGACCCTGGCCGGCATCACCCCCGGCCTTTGCGTCACCGTCCGGCCCGGCAGCGGAGCCGAAGGCGGCACCGTTGTCGCCGACGCGGTGGTCATCGGCGCCAACAGCGGCGGTGAGTGCAAAAAGACCAATTCTCAGGACAACGCCGGGCTTCCGCGCAGTCCGCTGGGCGGCTTCCGGGGCACAGTCGATTCGGTCACCGGGACCACGATCGCCCTCACGACGTATGGCGCCGACGGCAGTAAGACGAACACCACCGTCGAGACCAACGACCTCACCATCTTCGCCGATCGGCACCAGGTGAAAAGTGACGCCGTCGTCGAGGGCAAGTGCATCATTGCCCGCGGAGTGAAAGACACCGGTGGTGTGCTGCAGGTGGACACGATCAATCTGCCGCTGGTCGTCAACGGTGAGTGCCCTGGGCCCAAGAGCTGACATCGGCGCAACGCGGTCTGCTGGCCCAGCGGACTCAGTTCCTAACGGGCGGGATCTCCACACTGCACCTGATTCCAGGCGCTTCAGAAAGTCGTTGATCCAGTGTTATCAGTGGTGCGTCCAGGGCTTCGGCGAGTGCAACATATGTTGCGTCATAGCTAGTGAGGTTGTGCCTCAGCTGCCAGACTCGCTGGGCAACTGACTCGTAGGGAAATAAGTCCATCGGCAGGTCCAGTAAGTCAGCGTGCGCTTGGGCCGCCTGGTCCGAACTGATGAGCCCGCTGAGTTCATGCCGTCGAATGACGTTTGAGCACTCAAAGGGCAGTAGTGCAGGCGCGCACAACTCTGCTGAAGCGAAACGCCGGGCGAGCCAGACGCCACTTTCCCCGGCATCTAGCAAGACCGTGACGACAGCCGAGGCGTCGCACACCAGCCGGGCCGCGCTCACCTGCGATCGGCGTCCTCGGCGGCAACGGTGACGGCCGGGTCGAGGCGCACGCCCGTCGCCTCGACTCGGGCCCGCGCACGAGCCAGCACCTCGCCCACGGTGGGCTTTTCCGCGACATTCACCAGCAAAGTGCGGAGGTATTCCTGCAACGACTGACCATCGCGGGCCGCCCGAGCGGCCAGCTCGTCACGGACTCCGTCGGGAACATCCCTAATCGTCACGGCAACCATGCCTGCAGATTAGCAGCAATAATGCGTAATTGCAGGTACTAGGTCACCGCTGATATCCGTCCACGATCGCCTGGGTGCCAGGGCTAGCTGCCCTATGCGCCACGAAGACGATGTCCAGGCCGGCGTCCTTGACGAGGTCCATTGCCCGAACAATGGCGCTGTCGATCCAGTCGTCCCCGTTTTCGAAGACACCGCCACCGATCCGGGTCAGCAGCACCGTATTGGAGCCACCGTTACTTGCCTGCTCGACTGCGGCCAGCATCACCGCTTCGTAGGACGCCTGCAGCACCAAGCGCGCGAACGGTTCCCAGTCTCCCCGTGCGTGCGACGAGTAGGCGACCGGAAGCGCTGAGCAGTAGGCCTGCGAGACCCGACGGCCGCTGCCGTCGGTGACCTCGACGTCACGGTGCAGACCGATGGCAAGCGCGCTCCGCACCCCATCGATGACGTCCTCGCCTGCGGTCTCCAGCAGATAGGCGATGGCCGTCAGGCCCTTCGCTGTGCAGAGCGCGTAGCCGTTCTGCATGTTCCACAGCTCGCTCACCGGCATACCGATCAGATCCGACAGAGCCGCACCCACACCCGCGAGGGCATCAAGCTGATGGTCGCGGGTCTGCCCGACGCGATCGCCCACCGGAACCAAGTAGTTCCGGTAGATCGTTCCCGCGGCGGCTGCCATCGCGCACGCCGGCCCCTGAGTGCCGTCGTAGACGTAGCCGGTGACACCCTGCTCCGGAGTGACACGTTCAGAGACCATCTCCAGCAGGTTGAATTGGGACGCGACCTGGAACAGCGCTCCTTCGTACTCAGGTTCGGAGTGCAGCTTCTGCACATCGGCGACCAGGATGCGGGCCGAACTGCGTTGCCCCCGAGCCGGATTGACCCGGGCACGCAGCTCGGCCAGCGTCGGCAGCGTCAGCTCGCCGATGCCGTAGCGCTTGCCGTTGACCGTCGAGACGAGTTCATCGCCTTCGACGGTCAACTGGCTCTGAACAGCGGCGTAGCCGTCACTTTCACTGAACCCGACAAGTTTTTCGAACCAGTCCCGAGTGGTCATGTCAGGCCGCCCTTCGCTGAGCGCGACGGCGAAGGACATCGTGCTGCTCCTCGGTGTCCGGGACGGGCTGCTCGGCCTTGCTGGATCCGCGACGCAGTTCCTGCATGCGGTCGATCACCTGCGGATAGCCGAGGCCCTCGTTGTCGATGAGCCAGGCGCCCACTACGGTCCCGGTCCGACCCTTACCGCCCCAGCAGTGGGTCACGACAACTCGGCCGGCATCGAGCTCGGCCCGGATGTAGTCGAGGATCCGGTCATACCCGGAATCGGCGATGACGGAGGTGTCGGGAATCGCGAAACGCTTGTAGGCAACATTGGGGCCCAGCCATTCGCTGTAGGGCACCATGGCCGCTCCGCCCCAGGTCGGTTCCCCGGCCTCGGTGAGGTCGACGAACGAGTTGACGCCGGCGTCAAGCAGAATGCGCAGCTTGCGCTGGGCCTTCTCATCATCCTTGGCACCGGGATATTCGGTGGCGAGCAGGCGTCCGCGGACGACCCAGTAGCCGTGCACTATCGAGTCGTGTTCCCACGAGGGGTATTGCTGATTGTTGTTGTGAGACATAGAGATCTCCTTCGGTTGTTGGTTGATGGATACGGTGAGGTGTCGGTGCAGCGCGAGGCTGCCGGCTACCCGTTACCGCTCCACGCCGGCCAACTCCCGAAGCACCCCCTCAAGCTCGACCTCGTCAAGGATCCCCCGCCGATAGGCGGCCTTGGCCATGTCGTGCAGCAGCGGCACGGTGAACCGGCGGCGCGAACTCTTGCCGAGGCGCAGCGGTTCGATGGGCGTGCCGTCTTTGCGGATGAAGACGTTGTTCCGCAAGGCCCACCTGACCCAGTTCTGCGATTTGCGGAAGAGCTTCGCAACGTCGGCTGTGCCGAAGTACGTCACGTCCGGGCTGCTTGTCTGAGGCGCAGCCAACGCGGCGTCAATCTCGGTGCTCAGCGTCCGGACGCCGGCGGCAGCGATGACGGCGTGGTCCAGGGCGTCGACGGCCCGGACCTCATGGCGCAGCGCCATATCGATCACGTTGTATCCGCCCTCAGCGGGGCATTCAAAGAGCTGGGGGCCCATCCGGAGCGTGAGACCGTGCCGCTGGAGCACGAGGCAGAGCCGGCGAATGTGCTCCTCCCGGCAAAAGTCCTCGCGGGGGTAAGGAACCCAGATATTGCGACGGGTGGCGATGGCGCGGCTCAGAGCGGCGACCACCTGCTCGACCTCGGCCAGATCATCGGCCGCGGCGGCCTCCCCGACCTCGAAGGCGAAGATCCCGGAGATGATCACGCCGTGCTCGGCCGCCCGGACCGCGAACATCTCCGCGTGCTGCTCAGTTCCTGTATCCCCCAGGACTAAGACCGCATCAGTTTTTGTTTGTGTCATCGATACCCTCCCCCTTGCTCGATTTGGACGTTGTGGACTCTTTCCGTAGTGGTTATTGCGTGTCAGCGTCCCGGTATTGCAGCGATCCCCCCGGGGCCGACGTGAGTGTAGCACATATTGCGCGTTCTCCGCAATATATACTAGCCTTTGACCTCATGCGCAACGACGAAACACCGGAACTGCATGACCCAACGATAGCAACGGGCACCGACAAGTTTTGCTACGAATTTCCCCGCGCCATCGTCGCCGTGGACACCGCGCTGTTGACCATCCACCCCGTTCGCGGCCTGCTGGTGGTGGAGATGGAGCGCGGCGACACCGGCAAATGGGCACTGCCAGGCACCTTCCTGCGTGACCGCGAGACGCTGGCCGAAGCCGTCGAACGTTCGTTGGAACAGAAACTCGGGGTGCGAGACATTCGACCGGCACAGTTGCACGTCTTCGACGATCCAAACCGCGATGAGCGCCACTGGGTGCTGTCCGTGGCACACGTCGCGGTGGTCCGCCCCGAACGACTGAGGTCACTGGGCAACGGAACCGCGAAGAGCACCCGGCTCGTCTCGGTGGACCGGCCCGGCGAGCTGGCCTGGGACCACCCCAATATCGTCAAACGCGCCAAGGACTACGTCCGGTCACGCTACGAAGAGCAGCCTGACCCCGACCGGTTCCTAGGAAGCACGTTCACACTGCGCGACCTTCGACTTGTCCACGACGCTGTCGCCGGTCACGACGATCCGTGGGATCGCGACGCCTTTCGTCGCCGAATGCAACAGCTTCTCGTACCCACCGGCGTGAAATCCGAAAGCGGTTCCCGCGGCCGGCCGGCTGAACTGTTTCGCCGAAAGGCAGCGCGCGACCGGTCGAGTTGACTCAGTCCAACCGGGGCTCCACGTCGCGACGGTAGAACTTCTCGAGCTTGTCGCGCAGCGAGTCCAGCGCCCCGCCGATATCGACCGGGGTCGTCAGTACCGCCTGAATGGTGCCCGATATTGCCCGGTCACCGCCGGGCACGAACACTCGCGCATAGTCCTGGCTGCGCGCCCGCGACAGTTGATCGACCGCAGTCTTGAACTGTGGTGTCTTGGCGTATACGGCTGACATATCCGCACCGGTCTGGACGGGCAGATAGCCGGTGGCCGCTGAGAAGGTGGCCGTGCTGGCTGTGTTGGTCATGAAGGCAATGAACTTCGCCGCCGCGAGTTGGCGCTCCGGCGGGGACTTCGACGCGATCGCCAGCCCCGCGCCGCCGGTTGGCACGACCTTGGTTGACTCGACAGGTCCCCCGGGCAGAAATCCAACTCCCACATCGAATTTCGCGGCCTCGATGATTCCTCGCAACGATCCGGTGGAGGCGATCACCTGACCCAGTGCTCCGGCCGCGAACGGCGTGGTGGGGTCACCACTTGCCACCACCGCCCAGCCGTCGGCCACCGCAGACCGCGCGAATGCAAACGCGTCGCGGGTCTTGGCATCGGTGACGGCTCCGAAGTTCCACTGGTCGCTCCACGCCCCGCCGTATCCCCAGACCAGGTTCGATACCGTCCAGCCCACATATTGGTCCTGCGGCGGGAAGCCGAACGAGGGGACAGCGATCCCGGCCTGCTTCATCCGCCGGCCGTAATCGCGGGCCTCGTCCCAGGTGGCAGGCGGCCGGTCCGGCAGACCAGCACGGCGGTAGAAGTCTTTGTTGTAGTAAAAAATTGGCGTGGATCGCGCGTACGGCACCGCGTAGTGCTTGCCGCCGTAGCGATAGTCGTCGTACAGCGTCTGCCGGTAGCCGGTGGTGTCAACACCCTGTGCGGCCAATGCCGGTTCCAGCGGAATGACCGACCCGTTCAGGAACGCCGGGAACCACGTCACATCGCTGACCACGACGACGTCTCCGACCGATCGGCTGGTCTGGGCGGCCTGGAACTTCTGGGAGACCTCTTCATAGTTGGCGCCGGCGGTCACCAGGTTGACGCGGATTCCGGTCTGCCGTGCGAACTCCGCGACCAGTGCCCGCTCAGTGTCGATCGATCCGCCGGGATGGTTGGACCAGAACGAGATCTCGGTGGCCGGAGTAACCCCGGTGTAGTCCAGTTCGGTGCCGGCTCCGCGTTCACCGGCGCCGACGATCCTCGGGCCTCCGCACCCGGCGACTGCCACCGCGAGCAGCACGACTGCGAGCAGTGCGCGAACGAACTTCACTTGACCGCACCCTGGGTCAGTCCGGCCACGATGTAGCGCTGCAGTGCGGCAAAAATGAGGAGGACGGGCGCGATCACGATGACCGCTCCAGCCATGAGCACACCGTAGCTTCCGGTCTGAGTCTCGATGGAGCGCAACAGGTTAAGACCGACCGGTAGCGTCATCTTGTCCGGGCTGTCGATGATCACCAGCGGCCACAGGAAGTTGTTCCACTCGTTGACGATGATCACCAGTGCCACGGTGGCGATGGTCGGGGTGCTCACCGGGGCGACGATCCGCCACAGCCTGCGCCAGTGCCCCGCACCGTCGAGTTCGGCGGCCTCGAGCAGTTCGGCAGGCAGAGTCTTGAACTGCTGTCGCAGCATGAAGGTGCCGAACGCAGTACCCAGTCCGGGCAGGATGATGCCCCACAGAGTGTCCCGACCGCCGATCGCGCTGATAGACAGGAAATTGGGCAGCATCGCCGCCTCCGGGGGGACCATCAGTGCCACAAGAATTCCCATGAATATTGCATTTCGAAACGGGATGTCGATGAAGACCAGCGCGTAGGCGGTAGTGATGGCCAGGAACACCTTGATGGTCGCGCCGACGAAAGTAACGATCACGCTGTTGAGGAACACCCGGGCCAGTGGCACCCGGTCGGCGACCGCAGCGTAGTTCTCCAGGGTCGGATTCCTGGGCCAGAGGCTGGGATCGACCGTGACGATCTCCGCAACCGGCTTGAAGGAGGCAAGGATCATCCACAGCAACGGCAGCGCGACGATCAGCAGTGCCAGGATCATCGGGACGTAGCCTGCAAACAACGTCGCGACGATGTTCTGCCGGTTTAATGATCTGGTCCACTCCGGTCGCGAGATAGGCGTCGTCATGCGTAGTGCACCTTGCGTTCGACGTAGCGGATCTGAACCGCGGTGATCGCGAACATCGTCACGAACAGCACCACCGAGATCGCCGCGGCGTATCCGGCGCGCTGGTAGGTGCCGAACGACTGCAGGTAGATCTCGAACACGATGGAGTTGGTGCCGTTTCCGGTCGGCGTCATGATCCGGAGGATGTCGAAGGCCTGCATGGAACTGAGCACCATGGCGATGGACAGGAAGAAGACCGTCGGACCCAGCAGTGGGAGCGTCACCGTGAAGAACCGGCGCACCGGGCCGGCGCCGTCGATGGCGGCCGCCTCGAGAAGATCCTGCGGCACGGACTGCAGGCCAGCGAGGTAGATGACGGCGCAGTAGCCGAGGTTCTTCCAGATGTAGACCGCGATCACCATCACCAGGGCCAGATTCTTGTCGAGGAACCACTCTGGGGAGGTGCGGCCGAACATGGCGATGAAGTGGCTGAGGACACCGATGCGGGGGTCGAAGATAAAGCTCCACACCAGGCCCACCCCGACACCGGAAAGCACGTAGGGCGAGAACAGCGCGGTCCTTGCGGCGGTGCGTCCGGGGATCTTTCGGTTGAGCACCAGAGCCATCAGCAGGCCGAGCACCATCGAGCCGACGACCGTGGCGACAGTGAAGATGATCGTGATCCGCCACACTTCAAGGCCGTCTTCGGAGCTGAAGAACTCCTTGTAGTTGCTCAGTCCGACGAAGCTCGCCGTCTGCGCGCCCAGGCGCCAGTCCAGGGTGGAGAAGTAGACGTTGGCCAACAGCGGGTAGTAAACGTAGGCCAGGATCAGCGCGATATTGGGACCGGCGAAAAGAATGAACAGGAAGTAGTTGCGGGAGCGCTTGATTCGTCGCGCCCGCTGCAGCTCCGCCGAGGCCGTCACAATCGCGCGCCGGTGCCGGGATCGAACAGGTGCACATGATCGGCCTTGAGTGCCAGCGTCACAACCTCACCCGGAGCAGGGTGGCTGCGGCCATCGACGCGGACCACCACGTCAACCCGCTGGCCGGCCTGCTCGGTGTGGCCGTAGAGGTAGGCGTCGGCTCCGAGTTCTTCCGCGAGGTCAATCTCGACAGCCAGCCCCTCGGCGTCGGGAGCGACGAGCATCAGATCCTCCGGTCGCACGCCCACGCGCACAGCAGCACCGGGGGCGCGATGACCTGCTGGCACCACCGCGGTGCCGAATCGCACTCCGCCATCGACGAATTCAGACGGCAGGATGTTCATCGACGGCGATCCGATAAAGCCCGCGACGAACACGTTGGTCGGACGTTCATAGAGATCGCGCGGCGTGCCCACCTGCTGGAGCACGCCGTCTTTCAGAACCGCGATGCGGTCGCCCATGGTGAGCGCTTCGGTCTGGTCGTGGGTGACGTAGACCGTGGTCACGCCCAGCCGGCGCTGCAGCGAGGCGATCTGGGTGCGGGTCTGTACCCGCAGTTTGGCGTCGAGGTTGGACAGTGGCTCGTCCATCAGGAACACCTGCGGCTGGCGCACAATCGCCCGGCCCATCGCCACCCGCTGACGCTGGCCGCCCGACAAAGCCCGCGGTTTGCGGTCCAGGTAGGGCGTGAGGTCGAGCAGCGCGGCGGCCTCGCGGACCCGGCGGTCGCGTTCGTCCTTGCCCACCCCGGCGATCTTCAGGGCGAACTCCATGTTCGCCGCGACCGTCATGTGCGGGTAGAGGGCGTAGTTCTGGAACACCATCGCGATGTCTCGGTCCTTGGCCGCCATCGTGGTGACATCGCGCTGACCGATCAGGATCCGGCCTCCGTCGACCTCCTCCAGCCCGGCGAGCATGCGCAACGAGGTCGACTTACCGCACCCCGACGGACCGACGAGAACGAGGAACTCCCCGTCGGCGATGTCGAGGTTCAGGGCGTCGACGGCGGGACGCTCGGCACCGCGATAAACCCGGGTGGCATCCTGAAAACTCACCTCTGCCACAGGTCCGCCTCTCACCGTGACTACTGCGCAATCAGCTCTGAGAGTTACCAGCCCGAGGTCGGCTTAGTAGCGCAGTTTGCACACTGTTCACCACGGCTGGCAGCCTGGCCACCCCCGTGCGCGCCTGATCACAATTCCGGCCGAAGATTTACCCGACCGCACCGATGTCGGTGTTGGCGAAATCGTCTCCTTGGTAGAGCAGCGGCTCACCACTGACCTTCGCCAGGGCATAGGCGAAGCAATCCCCGTAGTTCAAGCCCGCGCGATTGCGGCCCTTGCCGAAGCGGCGGTAAGCCGACCTCGCGACTTCGGCCTGCTCGGCGTCAACGCTGACCAGATCGACGCCGGCCCGATGCAACCAGAGATCCAGTTCGCGCCCAGCCAGCTCACCGAATCGCTGCTCGATGACGATGGCCGCCTCCAGATACGACGCCGTCGACATCAACCGAACCGGGTCAGCTTCCACCGCGGCCTCGAACCTCTGCGCGTCTGGCTCATCGGTGAGCATCGCGACCAGAGCGGAGGTCTCGATCACCATCAGGTGGGCAGGCCGTGTTGGTCGTAGCCGATGATGACGTCGCCGGCGCGGTCGTCCAGCACCGGCAACTCGGCACAGCGGCGGCGGATCGCGGCCAGTTCCTCGCTGAGCGGGATCGCCCTCGTCCGCCCGGCCTCGCGAGCCAGACGTTCCCGCAGCGCGACCACGATCGCTTCGGTCAGGGTCTCACCGGTGCGAGCTGCCAGTTCACGGGCAAGCCGATCGGCTTCGGGGTCTTTGATACTCAACGCCATGGTATGGATTATATAGTACTGTAACGATTCTAGAACACCGCGAGCCTGTAGCACAATTAGTGCTACAGTCGGCTGATGGAAGCGATCGGGGTCAGGGAGCTCAGGCAGCATGCGTCGCGCTACCTCGCCAGGGTCGAGGCCGGCGAGGAGTTGGGCGTCACCAACAACGGGCGCCTCATCGCACGGCTGGTCCCCGTGCGCGATGCGGAGCGGTCCCGCGCGGCCCTCATCGAATCGGGTGCCCTCATCCCGGCGCGCCGGCCACGCAATCTCCTCGACGTCAACGCCAGTGCACCTGCTGACCCGAAGCGCACGCTCTCCGATGTTCTCAACGAGATGCGCGACGAACCATGATCTACATGGACACCTCAGCGTTGACCAAGCTGCTGATCGCCGAGCCCGAGACGCCGGAATTACGCAACTGGCTCACCGCGCAGATCGATCAGGGCGATAGTGCAGCGACGAGCGCACTCGGCAAGGCCGAGCTAATGAGAACCGTTGCGCGCTATGGAGCTACCGGTCAGGCCGAACGAGCCCGTTACCTACTCGACGGTCTGGACATCCTTCCCCTTACCGAACCGGTGATGACGCTCGCCGAATCAATCGGCCCGGCAACCCTGCGATCCCTGGATGCCATTCACCTCGCCGCGGCCGCCCACTTCGAGCAGGAACTGACCGCTGTCGTCACCTACGACCATCGCTTGCTGAGCGGATGCCGCGATATCGGCCTTACGACCGCATCCCCGGGATCCGAACTCGGCCAGTAGAGACCGTCCCCGTGCGTACTCGCAATTCACCGCCGACTGCCACACCACCGATATCGACGACGAGTTCGTCGCATCGATGGTTCTGGTCGGACCGCATCTAGTTGTTTCTGTGTGCGGTGCCGCGGGAGGGATGTCCGCGCGACCCCGTACGGCAACCTTGGCGGTCGGCCCGGCCCAGGCCTCCACCGAATATGCATCTAGCTAGTTCCCGGTTGTTAAGCAGCTGGATATCTTCAGGACACCTCCTTAGCGCGCCTTAGCTCTAGTCTTTCGCCGGGACGAGGAGCGACCTAATGGGAGCGTTGATGGATTCGCAAGGTACGCAGCAGGTTTCGGTTACCGGCTCGGTAAAAGCTGGGCGCCGTTCCGCCCGGCGTCGCCGCCAACCGTATGCCTGGCTGGGTGCCAGCGCCCTGACGTTGGGGGTGGGGGTGGCGTTGGCTGGAGCCGGCACCGTCCACGCCGATGACAGCCCGTCGGCGGATTCGGCGAGGTCAGCGAACGGTTCGACGTCCTCGGCCCCGGCCTCGCGAGGTCCGGCCAGACGTGTCGGTGATTCGATAGCTGCCAGCAGCACCGCGGCTCAGCGTGCCGCAGCGCCGAGCACGGCGGCTATTGCGGGTGTTGGTGGTCGCAGCGCGGCCAGTGTGTCGCAACGCACTCAGGGCTTCGCCGCCCCCAGTAGCGCGGTGACTGCATCGCAGCCGCTTGGTGCAACTTCGGTTGCGTCGCGGGACGCGCGGTCAGCCGTCATCAGGGCAGCACGGCCGATTCCCACCCCGGGCGCGCCCGCGGCGTTCGCCGCTAGTGGCGCCCGCCAGGCGTGGGAGGCGTTCACGTCGCAGCCCTTCAACCAGTATGTTAAGGGACGTATTCTGGGGCGCACGGCGCAGATCCCGCAGACAACGATCGTTATCGGCGGGAAATCAATCACGGTGGGCAACGCGATCCTGGCGCGTACTTTCTTCGATGGCGTCGACGGCTCGCGGACCGGCCTGGCAGGTCTCGCCGCCTACATCACCGCCCAGATCGAGGCGTCTCCCCTAGCTCTCGTCGGTGCCGGTGACCCCACTTCGGGTTTCACTATCAATAACATGACCACTCCGCCCTCCTACACCGCTGGTGGCGTGACCCAGACGTTTCGCGGCATGAGCGGCGACGCCTACGAGGTCGCGTTCTACGGCGCTTACCCGAGGGCATACCTTAAGCCTGCCGTCGGGCTGCCCATCGAAACGGTCTTCGGCGAGTCAACAAACCTCACGGCGAACCAGTGGTGGCCATCGTCCTCTGAAGTCCCGGTGAACTACACGTTGTATTACGAAGAGAGCAAAAACAGCGCCTACAAGGATTACAAAGCCAGCGGTTCGGCTTCATACTCCACGACTATTGCGTTCAATCAGCCGGGTAGCGCGCCGTATGGACTGATGACTCAGCTGAGTAACACCGATACGCCATCGTGTGCGCAATCGGCATCTTGCGCAGGTCCCCTCCGAGTCGGCGCCGGCGGTCTTGCGGTGTCGCCGGACGGTAGAACGCTTTACGCCGTCAGCACCAGCACCAACAAATTGTGGGCGTTCGACACCGCCGATAACAGCGTGAGGGGAAGCTACAACTTCATTGGTCAACGTCCGACCAAGATCACGGTGGCTTCCGACGGTTACGTCTATG
>CAMCWJ010000051.1 GCA_945882475.1 Bifidobacterium breve | reverse complement strand
TCAGCCGTCGCCGGCGACGGCAGGGTGCTCTCAGCCGTCGCCGATGACACGGTGCACACTCTGCCCAGCGCGCAGCCAGCCCGGCCACGCCGCACCGCGTGGCTCTCCGCGGCCGCGGCACTGCTGATCGGCCTCGGCGCACTCGGGGTCGGGCTGTCACTGCGACCTCCCACCCCGCAGCCGTCCACCGCGCAGCAGGTGTTCTCGGCTTCCGACGTGCACACCGTCTCCGGGGCGATTCCGGCAGGCGGCACCGCGACGGTGGTGTTCTCCCGCGACCGCAACGCCGGCGTCCTGGTCATGAACGACGTGCCGCCACCGGGGCCGGGTACCGTCTACCAGATGTGGTTGGTCAGCGCCGACGGAGCCACCTCGGCGGGCACCATGGACGCCGAGGCGGTGGCACCGTCGACGACTGCCGTCCTGAACGATCTCGGCAACTCGACGAAACTGGCCTTCACCGTCGAACCCGGAAGCGGCTCAACACAACCCACCGGGGCCTTGATCGCGGAACTCCCGCTCACCTGATGGCACGGGACTTCAGGTTCGGGATCGGACTGCGCTCGATCAAGTCGGCCACCCGGCTTCGCGAGAAGGTCCGGCGGTTCGAGGACCTCGGCTTCGACGTCGTTCATTTTCCCGACCACATCGGCGCTCCGGCTCCCTTTCCCGCGATGGTCGCTGCGGCTGCAGCCGCCCCCACCATCAGGGTCGGCACCTTTGTGCTCAATGCAGCGTTCTACTCTCCGGCACTGCTGGCGCGCGACGCGGTCGACACCGACGTCCTCTCCGATGGACGCCTCGAACTCGGCTTGGGCACCGGTTACGTTCGGTCGGAGTTCGAGGCTGCAGAGATCCCCTACCCCACCGCGGGCGAGCGGGTCGACCATCTGCGCCACACCGTGAAACACCTGAAGCAAAACGCGTCGTCGGTTCCGTTGCTGATCGCCGGCAACGGCGACCGCGTGCTGCGCATCGCCGCCGAGTTGGCCGACATAATCGGGTTCACCGGCGGCGGCCTGCCGGATGAATCCGGCATCGATCCGCTCGCCGAGCGGGTTGATTTCGTGCGCGCCGCGGCGGGGGATCGCTTCGCCCAGCTCGAACTCAACCTCGCCATCACTGCGGTGCCCACCGACTCGTCGGGAATGCCGGATCTCGAACTGACCCGCGCGTACTTTCAGGGCGCCAGTGACGAGCAGCTACTGGCAATGCCCACGGTGCTGCGCGGGACGCCAGCCGACATGGCTGATGAGTTGCGAGCGCAGCGGGATCGCTACGGGCTGACGTATTTCACCGTGCAGGACTATCACGGCGAGTCCTTCGCGAAGGTCATCGAGGCATTGCGCTGAAACAACCGGGGGCGCTAACGGAACTCCGATGCCGCGTAAGCTACAACTCGGTCCGCCCCCGTAGCTCAGGGGATAGAGCACGGCTCTCCTAAAGCCGGTGTCGCAAGTTCGAGTCTTGCCGGGGGCACATCAGAGGCGATTTTCGGCTGCGAAAAGTCCGGCACCACACTGCCGATCTCTCGCCGCCGGCCCGGGAAATCTGATTCACGCGCGTGCACATCGCCGGGTCAGCACAATCAGTTGATGACTGATGATCGGGCCCTGTCCCGTCGCGGGCTATTCCGATTGACCGCCTCCGCCGCCGCGGTTCTGACTGCCACCGCCTGCACCGAACGCCCCGGCAGCACCGCGACCACACCGGCAACGGTCAAGGCAGACACCATCTACCGCAGCGGCACCATTGTGACGATGGTCGACGACCGCCGGGAGGCGCAGGCTCTCGCGGTCGCCGGCGGGCGAATCCTGGCCGTCGGCACCGAGCAGGACGTGCTTACCACCCTGGGCCCCGACACCGACGTGGTCGATCTGGCGGGCCGAACGCTGTTGCCGTCCTTCATCGACTCCCACGGCCACTTCATCAGCGCCGCGCAGGTGCTCATGTGGGCCAACGTCCAGGGTGTGCCGGCCGGCCCCATCACCAAAGTGGCGGACATCGTCCCGGTCCTGAAGAAGCACGTTGCCACACTGGCTCTCAAAACTGGGGGCCTCAAACCCGGCGATTGGATCGTCGGCTACGGCTACGACCGATCCAACCTCGCCGAACAACGCGAACTGACCGTCGATGACCTCGACCCGGCATTTCCGGACAACCCGGTCATGCTGATCCACAGTTCCATGCACGGGGCCGTGCTCAACAGCGCTGCGTTCGCCCGGATCGGCTACGACGCGGACACGCCGACGCCCGCGGGCGGGTTGATCGTTCGCAAGCCGGGCACCACTGTCCCGGCCGGGCTCATCATGGAGACCGCGTTTCTGCCGATCATCGACAACATGCCCCAACCCGGCGAACGCGAAATGCTCGACAGGCTCGACAAAGCGCAGCAGATCTATGCGCGGGTGGGAGTCACCACCTGCCAGGAGGGCGCCACCCACGCCAAGGATCTGCGCTTCCTGCGCAAAGCCGCCGCGGAGGGGCTGCTCTACCTCGACGTGGTGTCGCTGCCGTTCATGCTCGACATCCCGGAGCTGGCCAAGGATTTCGAGCCCGGGTTCAGCGGCGCACCGATGCAACTTCCCGACCGGGCGCGGGATGCCTTTGGTCAGTACAACAATCACCTCAAGCTGCAAGGCATCAAGTTCGTGCTCGACGGATCCCCGCAGGGCAAGACCGCGTACTGGACCCAGCCTCTGCTTACGCCGGGCCCGGGCGGTGAACCGAATTGGCGCGGCCAACCGGTCATGCCCCCCGAGGACATCAATAAAGCGCTGGCCGAGGTGTTCGGCAAGGGCATCCAGGTGTTCTGCCACGCCAACGGCGATGCGGCCATCGACATGGCTATCGACGGCATGCGTAAGGCAGGTGCCCGCGCCGACGACGACCGGCGCACCGTCGTGATCCACTCACAGTGCATGCGGCCCGACCAGTTGGACCACTATGCCGAACTGGGCTTCACGCCGAGTTTCTTTACCGCGCATACCTTCTATTGGGGCGACGAACACCTGGCCAACCTCGGACCGCGGCGGGCGGCGTTCATGAGCCCGATGGCATCCGCATTCGCCAAGGGCCTGCACTGTTCCAACCACACCGATTACGTCGTCACACCGATGGAGCCGATGCGAGTGATGTGGTCGTCGATCAAACGGACTTCCAGAAGCGGCAAAGTCCTCGGGCCCGACGAACGTATCGACATCTGGAAGGCGCTCCGGTCGCAGACCATCGAGGCCGCCTGGCAGCTGTTCGAGGAGGACCGTAAGGGCACCCTCGAACAGGGAAAACTGGCCGACCTGGTGATCCTGGACGCCAATCCCCTTGTTGCCGAGACCGATTCGCTCCTCGACATCCGGGTCCTCGAAACAGTCAAGGAAGGTAAGACGGTCTACCGTTCCGAGAGTTGACCACCCCGTGTTGTTCTCCTGACGAAAGAGGGCCCCGAACCATGTGGCGGTTCGGGGCCCTCTTCATCGGCTAAACCATCAGCTCGCGTCGGCACCCGTCTTGGCTGCCACCCGGGCTGCGCGCGCCTTGCCCTGGCCGACGGCGCCGGCGGGCTTCGCCGCGGCGGATCCGCGACCGGCCCGTGCGGTGCCCGCACTGTCGACCTTGCTCTCGCCACTCGCGGGTGCTTCGGCGACTTCGGCGGCCTCGCGGGAACTGCTGACCTCGGCGGCCTCGCGAGCACTGCCGGCCGAGAGGCCCTCGGCGGCGGTGCCGTCGCCACCGGTCTCGACTGCCGCAGCAGCGGCAATCCGAGTGGCCGCGACCGCGGAGGCGGCGGGCGCGACCGCCGCGGCGGCCTTGACCGCACTCGCCGACGGCGCCTGGATCCCGAGTTCTGCGGTGACATAGGAGATCAGACCCGGTAGCCCGGTGCCCGAGCCGTTGTAACCGCTGATGTAGGCGTTGGCGAGCAGGCCGTTGCCGACCGCCACCGGTCCGATGTTGATCTGCGGCGTGATGGAGGTGACGGCCAGGACAAGGCTGGCGACAATGTCCGCCGGCGGCGTCCCGAGCTGGCTGGAAACATAGCTGACCACGCCCTCGACTCCGGCGGCCGAACCGTTGTATCCGGTGTAGTAGGCGGTGGCCAGCAACGCGTTGCCGACGGCAACCGGCCCGAAGTAGAAGGTCGGGATAGTCGCGGTCACGGCCAAGACGTCGGCCTGGTTGGCGGCCAGGAAATCGGTGACAATCGAACCGATGTTGCCGCCGAAACCGTACTCATTGTCATCGTCGTCATCATCGTCACGGCCCTCATAGCCTTCGTCGTCATCGTCGTCATCGTCGTCATCGCTCCAGCTCCGGTACTCAAGGCCCTGGTTAATGCCCGGGCCGTACCCCTGGGAGTGCGACAACAAGTCGACGGCCGCCGCGGTACCCACCGCGACATCCCCTTCGGCGACGGGGCTGGCGCCGATGTTCGGCGTGGCGACGATGAGCGCACCGGCACTGGCCAAAGCGGCCCCGGTGATGGCGAACGATCGAGTGAAACGAGACAATTCGGATACCTCCGTTAAGGCCCGCCGCGACCTGCGGCAAACTTAATTTTTTCTGAGTCAAAACTGATAATACCCTGAGTCTGATCGAGTTCAAATTTGCCGGTGGGTTGAGCGTCCTGCGGCATAGACCGCAGTACACGAGCGGGGTTAGCGTGATGGGGCCGAGCCAAGGAGAAAACCGGACGTGACCATGACGAAGATCAGCCTGCTCGCCGCGCTGGCCGTCGGTGCGGCCGCCACTGCCGGGGCGGCACTGGCACCGACTGCGGCGGCGGACTGCAACTACAGCGGCGGCAGCACGCTGTGTGCCAGCGGCACCGTCTCAGGCAGCACCGGCGCCCCCGCGGAACTCCCGGCCTACAGCCCGTACCCGTGCTACGGCGACCCGACGTGCGACTACTACGACATCTACGACCCGGGCATCAGCTGGGACCTGCCGAACTTCGGCCGACCCGGCGGCGACCGGCCAGGAATCTTGCCGCGCTGAACACGAGCCCGAGCCCCTGTCAAAAACATCCCCGATACCGCTGAACACCGAGGAGATCGCACCCATGTCGCTCAAATCCCGCCTGGCCCGTCACGGGGTTATCGCCCTCGCCGCCAGCACCGTGGCCGTCGGTGCCATGATCACCACCGCACCCGGCGCCGTGGCCGATACCCCGCCCAACTGCACCGCCGCTGACCTGTCCGGGGTGGCGGCCGGCGTCTCGGCCGCAACGTCGGCCTATCTGTTCACCCACCCGGACGTGAATGCCTTCATGACCGGTCTCAAAGGACAGCCTCGCGACGAGATCCGGACCCTTGTCCAGCAATACCTCGATGCCAACCCGCAGACCAAGGCCGACATTCAGGGCATCCGCGCGCCGCTGCGGGACCTGCGGGCCCGCTGCGACGCCGACGACATCCCGTTGGCCTGACCTCCAGCGCGGCGCGGAGTAGTTTCGGCACTGTGGGTACCGGTGTCTGGATCCTTGGCGGCTATCAGAGTGACTTCGCGCGCAACCTCACCCGCGAAGGTCTCGACTTCGCCGACCTGACCCGCGAGGTCGTTGATCAGACGCTGGCCGCGAGCATGATCGACCCTGCCGATATCGGAGTCGTGCACGTGGCCAACGCCTTCGGTGAGATGTTCGCCCGGCAGGGCCATCTCGGGGCGATGCCGGCCACCGTGCACGAGGGCCTCTGGGACACCCCGGCGGCCCGGCACGAGGCCGCGTGCGCGTCGGGCAGTGTCGCCACCCTCGCCGCGATGGCTGACCTCCGGGCCGGCAACTACCGCACGGCGTTAGTCGTCGGAGTGGAACTCGAGAAGACGGTGTCCGGAGAAGTCGCGGCCCAGCACCTGGGGGCCGCGGCATGGACCGGCCATGAGGGTGCGGACGCGAAGTTCCTGTGGCCGGCCATGTTCTCCGAGATAGCCGACACCTACGACCGGCGGTTCGGCATCAACGACGAACACCTGCGGGCCATCGCGGCATTGAACTTCGCCAACGCCCGACGCAACCCCAATGCCCAGACCCGTGACTGGCGAGTACCCGCCCTCGACGACGACGCCGCCAACCCCGTCGTCGAAGGCCGCATCCGTCGGTTCGACTGCAGTCAGATGACCGACGGTGGCGCCGGTCTGGTCCTGGTCGGCGACGAGTTCCTCGCGGAACACCCCGGCGTGCGGCCGATCGGACGGATCGAAGGCTGGGGGCACCGCACCGTCGGACTGGGCCTGCGTCAGAAACTCGATCGCGACGGCGCCAATCCCTATGTGCTGCCGCATGTCCGGGCCGCCGTCACTGATGCGTTCGGCCGGGCCGGGCTGAACCTGGAGGGTCTCGACGGGTTTGAAGTGCACGACTGCTTCACCCCCAGCGAGTACCTCGCGATCGATCACATCGGACTGACCGGGCCGGGCGAATCGTGGAAGGCCATCGAGAACGGCGACATCGAGATTGGCGGCAGGCTCCCGATCAACCCGGGTGGCGGGCTCATCGGCGGCGGCCATCCCGTCGGGGCGTCAGGCATACGCATGCTGCTCGACGCCGCCAAGCAGGTAAGCGGGTCAGCCGGCGAGTATCAGGTGGAGGGGGCCCGAAGGTTCGGGACGCTCAATTTCGGCGGCAGCACGGCCACCACGGTCAGTTTCGTGGTCGGCACCGGGGCGGCCGCCTGATGGATGTCGAGGTGATCGGGCAGTTCCTGTCCACACTGCCCGACGACGACGATCACCCCTACCGAACCGGGCCCTGGCGACCGCAGACCACTGAATGGCACGCCGAGGACCTGACGGTGGTGGCGGGCGAGATCCCCACTGATCTTGATGGCATGTATCTCCGTAACACCGAAAACCCCCTGCATCCCGCGCTGAAGTCCTACCACCCGTTCGACGGGGACGCGATGGTGCACATCGTGGGTTTCCGGGACGGAAGAGCGTTCTACCGCAACCGTTTCGTGCGGACCGAGGCGTTCGAGGCCGAGAACACCGCGGGCGGGCCGCTGTGGGCGGGCCTCGCCGAGTCGCCCTCGCTCGCCAAGGTGAACCACGGCTGGGGCGCCCGAACACTGCTCAAGGACGCCTCAAGCACCGACGTCGTGGTGCACCGCGGTGTCGCGCTGACGAGTTTCTACCAGTGCGGCGACCTCTACCGGATCGACCCGTACACCGGCGCCACCCTGGGCCGGGCGGACTTCAACGGCGCCTTCCCGTCCGACTGGGGCGTCTCGGCGCACCCGAAGATCGACGACCGCACCGGCGAGATGCTGTTCTTCAACTACAGCAAGCAAGCCCCCTACCTGCATTACGGGGTGGTCGATGAGAACAACGACCTGGTGCACTACACCGATGTCCCACTGCCGGGCCCACGCCTGCCACACGACATGGCCTTCACCCGGAACTACGTCATTCTCAATGACTTTCCGCTTTTCTGGGAGCCGGAACTGCTCAAGCGCGATGTGCACGTCGCCCGCTTCCATCCGGATATGCCGTCTCGGCTGGCAGTGCTGCCGCGCCGCGGTGGACCGGCCGACATCCGCTGGTTCGAAGCCGATCCAACATTCGTGTTGCACTTCGTCAACGCCTACGAGGACGGCGACGAGATCGTGCTGGACGGGTTCTTCCAAGGCGACCCCGAACCCGCTGACACCGGTACCGGCACCCGGTGGCAGCGGGCATTCCGATTCCTCGCGCTCGACCGGATGCAAACCCGTCTTCACCGTTGGCGGCTCAATCTGCGAACCGGCACGGCGAGTGAGGAGACGTTGTCGGACACGGTTTCTGAATTCGGCGTGATCAACGCCGCCCATGCCGGCGAGCCCTACCGATACAGCTACGCGGCGACCGGGAAGCCGGGCTGGTTTCTGTTCGACGGGCTGGTACGCCACGACGTCAAAACCGGAACGGAGCAACGATTCGGATTCGGCGACGGGGTATATGGAAGCGAGACCGCGATGGCCCCGCGGGTCGGCAGCCGCGGTGAGGACGACGGTTACCTCGTCACTCTGACTACCGACATGAACGCTGACGCGTCCTTCTGTCTGGTGTTCGACGCGGGAAGGCTCGACGACGGACCGGTGTGCAAACTGCAACTGCCGGAGCGGATTTCAAGCGGAACCCACTCCACATGGGTGGCGGGATCGGCCTTGCGCCGGTGGCACGAGACCGACACCGCCGCTTGGGCAGTGGGCCTCTAGTGCCCCGTCACTTCGGCGAAAGTACCTGGAATCCCTGGAAGATCAGGTCCGAGTCCTTGATGTACGTCGGGTCGTCCGGCTTGACGGTCTGCACCGTCAGCGTGGCCAGATAATTCGCGTCGCCGGATTTGTACACCGTGCTCAGCGAACGTGCCGTTCGCGGCGGGATCTTTTTCTTGGCGTCCTTGGGCAGCAGACGGTTCTTGCTGAGATCGATTTCGGGCGCGGTGTAGGAGAACGTCTCAGCGGGCGCGCCGCAAATCTCGGTCGAGGCTGTACTCGTGTCGGTCAGCTTCAGCTTCTTCGTCAGCTGCTCGTTTTGCGCCTCGATGATCTGCTGCGGCTTGCCGATGTCGGTTCCGAGCTTCTGCAGCGTCACCACAGCGTTGGGAAGGAAATCCTCGACAGCGAGACCCGGGTTGCGGATCGCGAATCGAATGGTTTCGTTGTCGGATTTCGCACTTCGCTCCCAGCCCTGCGGCAGCGGGATGCGCATCTTCGGCTCCTGATCGGTCCGGGAGGGGATGTCGACCAGTTCACCAGACACCGTCGCGCAGTTATCGGCCTGGAACTTCCCGCTGCCCGAACAGCCCGCCACCGTCACGGCCAGCGTTGCCACTAATACAACGGCCGGTCTCACACGTCTATGCACTCCGCATCCCTTCGCAACCGGCCCACAGCCTACCGGCGCGAGGAGGCAAGGGTCTCAAACATCGGTCCATCAGGACCGCAGGGTGGCGATCAGTGCCCAGGTCGAACATCCCAGCAATCCCGCCACACACGCCGCCCCGAGATAGAAGCCGAACCCGGCGACGACCGGCGGCGCGACATTCGCCCGGTAGTACCACCACGTCAGGACCGCCAGCAGCACCGAGATAACCAGGGCGGCGGCCGAAGTCAGGCGCGCCGACAGTCCGCGCGCAGCCATGGCACCCAGGACGACCAGCACCGAGGCCAGCAACACGATCAGTTGCCCCGTGCCGAACCGGGGTGCCACCTCGATCGCGCCGAAGGTCCCACCAATGGCGCTGGCGCGGCCCCCGCCACCGGCGGATGTGGTCAGCCAGGGCAGCCACGAGCTGACCGAAAGCACAGCCGCGCACAATGCCACTAACCAGCCGGGTGCCATCAACCGGCCGGCCGCCACCAGCCAACCGGGCCGTGCCATCCTTCGACCCTAACCTCTTCCGCCGGACACCGACCCAACCTTTCCCGACTCCCAGGAGGCTTCGGCATGGCAGACAACCCGGAATCGGCCGACATCCCGGACTGGGTACGGCGGCTGGATCTGGCTCCGCACCCGGAGGGCGGCTGGTTCCGCGAGACGTGGCGCAGCGATCTGACACTGCCCGCGTCGACGCTGCCGGCGCACTACGACGGCCCGCGCAGTGCAGGCACCGCGATCCTCTTCGTGCTGCTGCCGGGCCAGGAGTCCGCCTGGCATACGGTGCGCAGCGCCGAGTTGTGGATGCACCACCGCGGCAGCCCGGTCGCCCTCGAATTCGGCCCCGACCGCGCCGACGCGAGCACCTGCCTGCTCGGGTCGGACATCGAATCCGGCCAGCACCCGCAGGTTCTGGTGCCGGCGGGTCACTGGCAGCGGGCCCGACCGCAGGGCGACGAGCCCAGCCTATTCAGTTGCGTCGTGGTGCCCGGGTTTGATTTCGCTGACTTCCACCTCGCTGAGTGACCCGGTTGACCCCTGATCGCGCCGCGACGGCGATTCCCACGTAGCGTTTATCCATGCGCGGTCACATCATCGTCTGTGGTGACGACGCATTGGCTATGCGGATCATCAAAGAACTCAGCGACGCCGAACTCACCGTGGTGCCGCTGCAGTCCGCCGCCGGCCTGGCCGCCGCCGGGGTCGCCACCTGCGAGGCGGTGATCTGTGCTTCCGGCGACGACGCGGTGAATCTTGAGGTGGCCCTGCTGGCCCGCCGGGCCAACCCGACGGCCCGGGTGGTCGCCCGCTTAGCTAACACGGTTGTGCGCCAGGCGATGTGCGATGACGAAGGAGCAGGCGCGGCTCTCGACGTCGCCGACCTCGCTGCCCCCTCGGTGGTGGAGGCACTGCTGCAGCGGACCACCCATACGATCGCGGTGGGCTCCGAGCAGATGATCGTCTCCGGCGCACCCGCACCGCGGGATGGCACTCTGCGTGAGATCTACGGACGACTGGCACCGGTCGCGGTGATCCGCGGCGAGAACTCGCCGAACCCCGGCGAAGTGATCGCCTGCCCCGGCCGCGACGTTGAGGTTCGCCGCGGCGACTGGACCGCGATGATCGGCGACGCGGGCGATCTCGCGGACATCGCGGTCACCGAAGCAGTCACGCATGCTCCGCGGCACCGGTCACTGGTGACCCGGATCGGCGACGGCGTTCGTATCTTCCGCGACGACATCAATCCGTTGTTCTACCGCGCGCTGGCGCTGCTGGCGCTGCTGCTGATCAGCTCGACGATCCTGCTGCGGTTCACCTATCGCAATCCCCGCATGAGCTGGGTCGACGCGCTGTACTTCTCCGCCGAGACCCTTGCCACCGTCGGGTACGGCGACTTCAACTTTCTGAATCAGCCGGTCTGGTTGCGGCTGTGGAGCGTGGTGATGATGTTCGGCGGTCTGGCAACCATTGCCATCGTCGTGGCGTTCGTCGCCGATGTGCTTCTGTCCCAGCGTCTTTCCCAGGCGGCTAATCGTCAGAAGATCCGGCATCTGCGTCAGCACTTCGTAGTCGTTGGTCTCGGATCGTTCGGAACCCGGGTTGCGAGCGTTCTCAAGGACGCCGGACACGACGTGGTGGTGGTGGAGCGCAACGAGAATAACCGCTACCTGTCGACGGCGGCGGAGTTGAAGATTCCGGTGATCATCGGTGACGCGACCCTGCGCACGACGCTCGCCTCGGCCCGGGCCGAGCACGCCAGTGCGGTCGCCGTGTTGACCGAGGACGACATGGTCAACATTGAGACCGGAATCGTGCTGCGCGAAATGCTGGGGGCGCGAGAGTCCCCGGGATCCGGCCGCGCCCGGGCTCCGATCGTGTTGCGGATCTATGACCGCGCTCTCGGCTCCGCCGTGGGTCACCGGTTCGGCTTCGAGCATGTGCGCTCCACCGTGGATCTCTCCACGCCGTGGTTCATCGGCGCGGCACTGGGCTTGGAGGTGGTCGGCACGTTTTCGGTGGGGCAGTCCTCATTCATGGTCGGTGGGGTGCGAGTCCAACCGGGCAGCGAGTTGGACGGCATCAGGATGTTCGACGTGTCGACCCAGACCCGGGTCATCTCCATCGAACGCGATGGCGCCACAGTCGAGTTGCATCCGAACCGGGGAACCCAATTGCGCGCCGGCGACACCGCCTACCTGGTGGGCCCGTACCACGAGTTACTGGCGACGCTGCGAAAGGGCAGGCGCGATATGGCGCCCGGTGCGCGAGCACAACGAGGCGACTGGACCGGCTAGACCGGTGGCGCCGGCTGGCCGATGCCCAGCACCCGCATGGCGTTGCCCTTCAGGATCAGCGGAAGCGCATCGGGGTCCACCTCGAGGGTCTCGAAGTCACGTCGCCAGCGCTCCACTGTGATGTAGGGGTGGTCGGTTCCGAACAGCACCTTGGTTCGGAGCTGTCGGCCGATGGCCTTGATCAGCTGGGGCGGAAAGTATTTCGGCGACCACCCGGAGAGGTCGATGTAGCAGTTGGCCTTATGGGCCGCGATGGCGATCTGAGAATCCACCCACGGAACCGCGGGGTGGGCCATCACGATCGTCAGCAGCGGGAAGTCAGCGGCGACGTCGTCAAGCAGCATCGGATCGGAGTAGCGCAGCTTTATCCCGTGGCCGCCGGGAAGCGCGGAACCCAGGCCGGTCTGACCGGTGTGGAACAGGGCCGGCACGCCGGCGGCGGCGATGGCCTCGTAGATCGGGTAGTAGCGCCGGTCATTGGGCTCGAAACCCTGCAGGCTGGGATGGAACTTGAATCCCTTCACGCCGCGGTTGAGGAGATCGCACACCCGGGCAACGGGATCGGGCCCCAGCGGATCCACGCTGCCGAACGGGATGAGGACATCGTTGTTGCGTGCGGCTCCGTCGACGAGATCGTCCACCGAGTT
>CAMCWJ010000050.1 GCA_945882475.1 Bifidobacterium breve | reverse complement strand
GCCGTGATGTCCAGATCGGGGTCGGCGCCCAGATCAGTGTCCAGCGCATCGAGCAGGATCGGAGTCTCGGCAACGGCCTTCTCCGCCGTGGCCTTTTTGGCCGGCGCTGACTTTGTGGGGGCTTGTTTGGTCGCAGCGGTCGCGGCTTTCTTGGCTGGCGCGGCCGTGGTCGTCTTGGCCGGCGCGGCCGTGGTCTTCTTGGCTGGCGCGGCCGTGGTCTTCTTGGCCGGCGCGGCCGTGGTCTTCTTGACCGGAGCTGCTGCCGCCTTCTTGGCCGGTGCGGCCGTGGCTTTCTGGGCCGGCGCTGCTGCCGCCTTTTTCACCGGAGTTGCTGCCGCCTTCTTGGCTGGTGCGGCCGTGGTCTTCTTGACGGGGGCTGCCTTCTTGGCCGGTGCAGCCGTGGCGTTTTTGACGGGAGCTGCTTTCTTGGCCGGTGCGGCCGTGGTTTTCTTGGCGGGAGCTGCTTTCTTGGCTGGTGCGGCCGTGGCTTTCTTGACGGGTGCTGCAGTCGCCTTCTTCGCGGCGGTGGTCTTAACTGGCGCTGACGTGGCCTTGGCGACCTTCGCCGGGGCTTTCGCGGGGGCCTTCGCCGCTGCCTTGACAGGGGCGGCCTTGGAGGGCCGTTTCGCCGGAGCGGGTGTGGTAGGGGCCTTTTTGGCGGGGGTTTTGACGTCGGAGCGTTTCACCGGCCTACCGGTTGCCGGGCCTGCTTTGGTCGCTGCCACGAACACCCTCTCAGTCACTGCGGGCTCCGGCGGGCGCGGACGTGCCTTACCGAGAGCGTCGGCTATCTCGAATGTCGGCGTGATCTCCGCAGGGATACCCGCCGCTGTCCGGTTGGCGGCCGCCGGTTCCCATTGTAACGAAAATATGAAGGGTGCTCGACCGACCGTGCTCTCAGCGCGTCATGTCGGAATGGCCGGCCATGGCGGCGCCGACGATGCCGGCCTCGTTCTCGGCCGCGGCCGCCACCACCGGGGTCCGGTTTCGCAGCATCGGAATCCACCTGTCGGCCTTGCGACTGATGCCGCCACCGACGATGAAGAGATCGGGCCAGATCGCGTTCTCGACAGCGATCAGGACCTTGGTGACCTCTTCGGTCCACCGCTGGTAGTTCCAGCCCTTGCGTTCCTTGACCGATGAGGCGGCCCGGTGCTCGGCTTCCTTGCCGCCCACCTCGATGTGTCCGAACTCTGTGTTGGGCAACAGAACTCCGTTATGTATCAAGGCCGAGCCGATGCCGGTGCCGAACGTCAGAAGCACGATGACACCACTGTGTCCGCGGCCGGCGCCGTATTGCACTTCGGCCAGACCGGCCGCGTCGGCGTCGTTGAGAACCGTCACCTTTTTACCGCCCAGTGCCTGGCTCATCGTTTCGGCGACATTCACGCCGATCCAACTCTTATCTACGTTGGCAGCGGTCTGCACCACGCCGTTGACCACCACACCGGGATAGGTGACGCCGGTCGGCCCGGTCCACCCGAAGTGCTTGACCACTTCGGCAACCGTCTCCGACACGGCTTGCGGGGTGGCTGGCTGCGGTGTCGGCAGTTTGAACCGCTCGCCGATGAGTTTGCCGGTGTCGAGGTCGACGACGCCGCCCTTGACCCCACTGCCTCCGACGTCGACGCCGAGGGCTTGGCGCTCGGCGCCGGACTCTTTCGCGGCGGTCATGGCTGCTCTCTTTCTCGGCGGCGGGCGGTTGACCGGAACACACATTAGTGCGTGGACGATGCCGCGACGGCGGGATTGTGATGCGATACCGGTGTGGGCGACAACCGGCCGGCTGAACTTGGCAGCGTGGCCGAGCAGTTGGCCACTGAAGCCGCGGCCCTCGTCCGCCGTCGCCGGGCTGAACTTCTCGGCGAAACCGCCGGCGGACAGTTGTCCGCACGGGCCAAAAGCACTCCGACCGACCCGGTCACCGTGGTCGACACCGAGGCCGAGCAGTTCCTCCGGCATCGGCTGGCTCAACTGCGGCCGGGCGAAGCGATCCTCGGCGAAGAGCACGGCGGGGTCCCGTCGGCTCCGGGTGCCATCCAGTGGGTGCTCGATCCGATCGACGGCACGGTCAACTTCGTCTACGGCATCCCCGGCTACGGGGTGTCGGTGGCCGCACAGATTGACGGAGAGTCGGTCGCCGGCGCGGTGGCCGACGTGGCTGGCGGCGAGGTCTACTCGGCCGTGATCGGCCTGGGCGCCTGGGTGCAGGGCCATGGCGAGCGCCGCGCATTGCGCTGCAGCGACGTCACCGATCTCTCAATGGTGTTGCTGGGCACCGGTTTTTCCTATCAGCAGCGCCGCCGTGCCGTCCAGGGTGAACTGATCGCCGGCGTTCTGCCGCTGGTCCGCGACATCCGGCGGCTTGGCTCCGCGGCGCTGGATCTGTGTCTGGTGGCTGCGGGGCGCCTCGACGCCCACTACGAACACGGCCTGCAGGTGTGGGACTGGGCGGCCGGCGCGCTGATCGCCGCCGAGGCCGGGGCCGTGCTGGTACTGCCCGGGCCGGACGATGCCGGGGGTCTGACCCTGGCCGCCGCGCCCGGGGTGGCGGCCCAACTCATCGCCGCCCTCGACCGATTCGGCGGCTTGCGTCCGTTGGCCTGACGGCCCTCAGCAGGTTTCGGTGTGGATCTTGGTCAGCAGCGCGGTGTCGGCTGATTCGGTGGCGCCCGGGCGCAGGCCAGCCAGCACGGCGTTGATGTCGTCACTGCTGGCCAGCGCGGTGAAGTCGGTGCCGATCACCAGATCGACCGAATCGTCGGGCCGATCGTCGCGGTAGAGCTGCACGCAGGGAGCCACCAGCCAGGCCGCCGCCGCCCCGGCCTGGCCGGCCTGACCGAACCGGATCTGGCCCTGACAGGCAAGTCGATTACCCGCGTAGATCGGATCGTTGGCGGCCGTCGGCGCGGCGAAGCCGAGATCGCGCAGCGCTGCGGCTACCTCGCCGGCCTGCCCGCCGCGGCCGCTGGCGTTGAGCACCCGAACCTTGGTGTCGGCCAGCTTGGCCGGTTCCACATCGATCAGGGCCGAGTTCGACAACGGTTCGCCCATCTTGGGCAGGGCCGGATCGGTCGGGGTCGGCGGGGCGTTGCAGGTCGCGGCCTCCTGGATCTCGGCCGGCCGGGTCAGGACGAAGCCCCAGACCAGTGCGGCCAGCGAGGCCATGGCCACGGCCGCGAAAATGCCGGGTCGGTAGTTGCGCCGCCGGAACGGCTGCCCGTCCTTGTCGTAGGCTGAGCCCTCGGTGATGTGTGCGACCACGGCTGCACTCTAGTGGCGGGACGTGGTGGTTGTTCAGGGTCCTCCGGTCGCCCGGAACGGCTACTGTGACTGAAATCACCGTTGCAGAATCCGCCAGACGGCAGGAATTGTTTGGCGCACGCGTTGGACGCTGGTACAAAGCCGGGCAGAACTTCACAACGGGGAGACGATGGCTACCGACTATGACGCCCCACGGCGTACCGAGACCGACGAGGTCTCCGAGGACTCGCTCGAAGAGCTGACCGCTCGCCGCAACGAGGCGCAGTCGGCCGTCGTTGACGTCGACGAAACCGAGTCGGCGGAATCCTTCGAGTTGCCCGGCGCAGACCTGTCCGGCGAGGAACTCTCGGTTCGGGTGATCCCCAAGCAGGCCGACGAGTTCACCTGCTCGAGCTGTTTTTTGGTGCACCACCGCAGCAGGTTGGCCAGCGAGAAGAACGGCGTGCTGGTCTGCACCGACTGCGCGGGCTGAACCGCTCAGCTGTGCAACGCCGCGAGTAGTCGGTCCGGGTGGCGGGCGCTGACCAGCCAGTACGGCGTCGGGTCATCCGGGTCGTCGAGCACGACCAGGGCCATGGGGCCGACCCAGGTCCGGTGCACGACGAAGGCGGCCGGGTCGAGTTGGCGCCCCAGCGCAGCGGACTTGGCGGTCCGCGGGATGGCCGCCGAGCGGGCCACCACCGACGCCGGAAGGTGGGCCTGACCGGCCCACAGTTCAACCTCGGATCCACTGCTGACCACGCGGATCTCGGTGCGGCTGAGCCAGAGCAGAATCCCGACGGCGGCGATCCCGCACACCGCGTAGGCCAGCCAATCGGGGAGAGTGCGAACGCCCATGTTGACCTCGGTGGCCAGCAGCGCGGACGCACCAAAGCCGACCAGCCACCACCACCATGGGGCCCACAGACGTTCGCGGTACCGAACGGCTTGCGCGGTCACGGGCGAAGCTGTCACGTGGCCAAGGGTAGTCTTCTGCTTCGTGCCCACCAGTCTTGCGGTGGTTCGTCTGGACCGCGATCTGCCGATGCCCGGCCGCGCCCACGACGGCGATGCCGGCGTCGACCTCTACAGCGCAGAAGACGTTGAACTCGCGCCGGGTCAGCGGGCGTTGGTACCCACCGGTATTGCCGTGGCGATCCCGCACGGGATGGTCGGCCTGGTGCACCCGCGCTCCGGTTTGGCTGCGCGGGTAGGGCTTTCGATCGTCAACAGTCCCGGCACCATCGACGCGGGCTACCGCGGCGAGATCAAGATCTCCTTGATCAACCTCGACCCGGTCACACCGATCACGATCCGGCGGGGCGACCGGATCGCCCAACTCCTGATCCAGCGGGTTGAACTCCCGGAACTGGTCGAGGTGACCTCGTTCGACGAGGCCGGGTTGACTGACACCACCCGTGGCCAGGGCGGCCACGGTTCCTCCGGCGGACATGCGAGTTTGTGATGGCATTCGGAAGACGTAACCGCGATCAGGTCGGCGACGAGTCTGGCCTCGACACCGACGAGGGTGCCTACCCCGCCGACGACGACACCGGCGGGGGACCCTTCGACATCGAGGACTTCGACAAGCCCGAGGACGCCGCGCAGGCGCGCCTCGACCTCGATTCGGTGTTGATCCCGATGCCGGCCGGCGGTCAGGTCCAGGTCGAGATGAACCCGAACGGCACGCCGAGTGCGATCTGGGTGGTGACACCCAACGGGCGATTCACCGTCGCCGCCTATGCCGCGCCGAAGTCGCCGGGCCTGTGGCGCGAAGTGGCCGGGGAGTTGGCCGAGGCTCTGCGCAATGACGGGGCTTCGGTGTCCATTGAGGACGGTCCCTGGGGTCGCGAGGTGGTTGGCACAGGCGCGGGTGTGGTGCGGTTCATCGGCGTGGACGGCTATCGCTGGATGATCCGCTGCGTGGTCAACGGTCTCGCGGAATCGATGGACGCCCTCGTCGCCGAAGCACGGGAAGCCTTGGGCGACACAGTTGTTCGTCGTGGCGACACCCCACTGCCGGTGCGGACACCGCTGCCGGTGCAGCTGCCGGAGGAGCTGGCTGCGCAGTTGCGCGCAGCAGCTGCCCAACAGGCCCAGCAGGCTCAGGCTGCCATGCTCGCGGCACAGCAGGCGATGGTGGCCCAACAGCAACTCGCCCAGCAGCAGGCCCGGGAATTGGCCGAACGTCGCGGCGCGGGCGGCTCGTCGCTGCCGTCGTAGCGCACCTACCCGGAGCCGGGCCGAAACGCCTCGCCGGCCTCCCGCAGAGCCCGCAGGCACGCATCGCCCAGCCGGGTTGGGTCGGGACCGAACTCGGCGAGTTCCACTGTGCGCAGCGCCGCGTGCGGCGCGCACGCCACCCATTCCCGGGCGACGTCCAGCGGATGAACGTGGTCATCGGATGCGGCCACGACGCCCATGGGTGCGACCAGCCGGCCTAGTTCGGACCGGTCCGGCGCCACGTAACCGGCGGCCTGCACCATCGCCTCGGGCAGCCCCGGCCACTGCGCCGCCCAGGACCTGCTCAGCTCGTCGGCGAGCCAGCTCGGACTCGACGACCGCATCGCGGCGGTTACGGCGTCCAGGCCGGCGCGCTGCAGCTCGGCGGCGGTGGTGCGGGCGGACACCGATGCGGGAGCGTCATACGGGGCGCCTGTCCACGGTGGCAGCGCGGCCAGGACCGCGACCGTGCCGGCCGGGTTCCGAACCGCCCAGGCCGCCGCGACCGCCGCACCCAGGGACACCCCGCCGACGGCGATCGGACCCGCTACGGCAGCCGCGTCGAGCGCGCGCAGATACCCCCCAACCAGGTCGAGGGGCTCGGGGGCGGGCGCCACCAGCACCGCCCCGGCGCGCCGCAGTGGTTGCCCGAAGGCTCGGCCGACGTAATCGTCGTCGGAGCCGGTCCCGGCCAGTAGGACCGTCACCACCCCCCGCAGACTCACCGGCATGCCCCGATCGTGCCCTGTCAGCGGCACCGCCCGCCAACTCTTGCCAGGGTTCGTGGCGCAGCGCGCCGCGGAGGTCTACGGTGGCGTTGCCACGTGATTGCGCGTCAGCGATCGCGCGTCCAGCGATCGAACATCAGGAGAGGCCATGGCTACGGCCGAAGGTTTTGTCCGCCGCTTAACCCGTCGATTGACCGAGAGTCCCGAGCAGCGCGACTTCGCCGAACTCAGCGACGAAGCCGCCAATACCGGTGCGCACCGCGCCATCGACTGTCAGCGCGGGCAGGAGGTCACGATGTTCGGCACGCTGCGCAGCGTGGAGACCAACGCCAAGGGCTGCGCGGCGGGGGTGCGCGCGGAGCTGTTCGACGGGACGGACTCGGTGACCCTGGTCTGGTTGGGTCAACGCCGGATCCGCGGCATCGAATGCGGCTGCAAACTGCGGGTGCGCGGTCGCCTCGGCCTGCTGGATAACGGCAGCAAGGCGATCTACAACCCGCACTACGAGATTCAGCGTTGACCCCCATCCGATGAGCGAGGCCGAGCGCACTCCCGGGCAGGCCCTGCTCGGTCAGATGGGCGGCGTCAGCGGCCTGATCTACTCCGCCCTGCCGGTGGCGGTCCTGGTCCCGATCTCCACCGCATTCGGCCTCTTGCCCGCGATCTGCGCGGCCCTCGGTGTGGCGGCCGCCGTTCTGGTGTGGCGGCTGTTCCGCCGGGATTCCCTGCAGCCGGCGATCGCCGGATTCCTCGGGGTTGGGGTCAGCTCACTGATCGCCTGGGTGGTCGGCGAATCCAAGGGCTACTTCCTGCTGGGAATCTGGACCTCGCTGATCTGGGCCACGGTGTTCGCGCTGTCGGTGCTGATCCGACGGCCGATCGTGGGCTACGTCTGGAGTTGGGTCACCGGCCACGACCGCAGTTGGCGCACGTCCCGCCGGGCGGTCCGGGCCTTCGACGCCGCCACACTGACCTGGGTCGCGGTGTTCGGCGCCCGATTTGTCGTGCAGCACCATCTCTACGACGCCGACAAGACCGGCTGGCTGGGCGTGGCCCGGATCGCGATGGGCTGGCCGCTGGCCGCACTCGGCGCGCTGGTGACCTATCTGGCGATCCGGTCTGCCCAGCGGGCGATCCACGCCGAGCGCGTCGAGCCCGCCGAGGTCTCGGCAGATGAGTCCGCCGAGGTCTCGGCAGTCGAGCCCGCCGACGAGGCGGCCGACGTACTCGCCCGCGACTGACGCCTCGGCGCCGGCCTGGCTAGGGCTGTGCGAGCAGCACCCGCAGTTCGCCCTCCACCTCGGGAGCGGCCACCAGCAGCAACTCATCGCCGCCTTCCAACGGCTCGTCGGCTTCGGGCACGATCACCCGCGGGCCCCGCAGGATGGCTACCAGCGCGACGTCGCGGGGGAGGCTCAGCTTGCGCACCGGGCGGCCGGCCCACGGCGTGTCGTCAGGCAGGGTGATCTCGACGAGGTTGGCCCGCGCCTTGCGAAACTCCATCAACCGCACCAGGTCCCCGACCGCGAAGGCCTCCTCGACCAACGAGGCCAGCATCCGCGGTGTCGACACCGCGACGTCTACGCCCCACGCGTCGTCGAAGAGCCACTCGTTGCGGGGGTCGTTGACGCGGGCGACCACGCGTCCCACCCCGAACTCTGTTTTGGCCAGCAGCGAGAGCACCACGTTGACCTTGTCGTCGCCGGTGGCGGCGACCACCACGTCGAACTCCTCGAGGTGGACGGCCTCGAGCAGGCTCAACTCGCAGGCGTCGCCGAGACGCCAATCCGCGGCCGGAATCGCATCGACGTCGAAGTGGGCCTGGTTTCGTTCGATGAGCGTCACATCGTGGGAGTTCTCGACGAGTTCGCGGGCGATGGAACGCCCGACGGCGCCCGCCCCGGCAATCGCGACCTTCACTGTCGGCCCCTCATTCCCCGACCCCGTCCCCGGGTGGCTGGGCGGCGATTGCCAGTGCCTCGCCGGCCCGGCCCGAGACCGCCGCGATGTAGACCTGGTCACCGGCCTGGAGCACGGTCTTGGGCTCGGGGAGCACGCCGGTGCCGAACCTGATGAGGAAGGCCACCCGGGCGCCGGTCGCCTCTTCGAGCGCGGTCACCCGGTGACCCACCCACAGCTCGTTCAGGTCGACTTCGTTGACCGCGACGGTGCCGGTGGGATCGCGCCACCGGGTGGTCTCGATATCCCGGACCAGCGTGTTGAGCAGCCGGTCGGTGGTCCACGGCACGGTGGCCACGGTGGGGATGCCGAGGCGCTCGTAAACTGCGGCGCGCTTGGCGTCGTAAATGCGGGCCACCACCCGTTGCACGCCGAACATCTCGCGCGCGACCCGCGCCGAGATGATGTTCGAGTTATCGCCCGAGGAGACCGCCGCGAATGCGTCGGCGCCCTCAATTCCGGCCCGCAGCAACACATCCCGATCAAAGCCCATACCCAGAACCCTGGTGCCGGAGAACTCCGGTGAGAGCCGTTGGAAGGCCTGGGCGTTCCGGTCGATGACGGCGACCTCGTGTCCGATCCGGGAGAGCGCGTCGGCAAGCGAGGCGCCGACCCGGCCGCACCCCATCACCACAACCCGCACCTGAGGTCCCTTCGGCCGGTTCCTGTGTCGGCTCCCGGCGGAGCCGTTCTGTACGGGGAACGGTACCGCCAACCCGGACAGGGCCTACCCTTGGCGTTCGTGTCCAAGCTTTCGGTCGCCGCGCGCCGGTTGCTGATCGGGCGGCCGTTTCGTAGCGACCGGCTGAGTCACACCCTGCTGCCCAAGCGGATCGCCCTGCCGGTGTTCGCCTCAGACGCGATGTCCTCGGTGGCCTACGCGCCCGAGGAGATCTTCCTAGTGCTCTCGGTGGCCGGCCTGGGGGCCTACACGATGGCACCCTGGATCGGGGTCGCCGTCGCGGTGGTGATGCTCGTCGTGGTCGCCTCCTACCGCCAGAATGTGCACGCCTACCCCTCCGGCGGCGGCGACTACGAGGTGGTCACCACCAACCTGGGGCCGACGGCCGGCCTGACGGTGGCCAGCGCCCTGCTCGTCGACTACGTGCTCACCGTGGCGGTCTCCGTGGCGGCGGCGATGTCCAACATCGGCTCGGCGGTTCCGTTCATCGCCGAACACAAGGTGATCTTCGCCGTCTCCGCGATCGTGTTGATCACCGCGGCCAACCTTCGCGGTATCCGCGAGTCGGGCACCGCGTTCGCCATCCCCACCTACGCATTCATCGGCGGCATGTTTCTGATGCTGGGCTGGGGCTTCTTCCAGATCCACGTCCTGGGCCGTGATCTGCAGGCGGAGTCCGCCGCCTTCGAGATGCAGGCCGAGCACGGTGAAATCATGGGCTTCGCGCTGATGTTCCTGGTGGCCAGGGCGTTCTCGTCGGGTTGCGCGGCGCTGACCGGCGTGGAGGCGATCAGCAACGGGGTACCGGCATTCCGCAAGCCGAAGTCGCGCAATGCCGCCACCACGCTGCTGCTGCTCGGCACCATCGCGGTGGCGCTGCTGATGGGCATCATCATCCTGGCCACCGAGGCCGGGGTGAAGATCGCCGAACGGCCGTCAGAGCAGTTGATCGGCGCGCCGGCGGACTACCAGCAGAAAACCCTGGTCGCTCAATTGGCCGACGCGATCTTCCGGGACTTCCCGCCCGGGTTGTATCTGATCACCGGCGTCACCGCGCTGATCCTGATCTTGGCGGCCAACACCGCTTTCAACGGCTTCCCGGTGCTGGGTTCGATCCTGGCGCAGGACCGGTACCTTCCGCACCAGTTGCACACCCGCGGTGACCGGCTAGCCTTTTCCAACGGCATCGTCTTCCTGGCCCTCGCGGCGATCGCGTTCATCGTGGTGTTCCAGGCGGAGGTCACCCAGCTGATCCAGCTGTACATCGTGGGCGTGTTTACGTCCTTCACGTTCAGCCAGATCGGCATGGTCCGGCACTGGACCCGGCTGCTGCGTACCGAGACCGACCCTGCGGAGCGGATTCGGATGATCCGGTCCCGCGTGATCAACACCATCGGCCTCATCGCCACCGGAACCGTGCTGGTCGTGGTGCTGGTCACCAAGTTCCTGGTCGGTGCCTGGATCGCCATCGTCGTGATGGGCGCGCTGTTCATCCTGATGCGGGCCATCCACCGGCACTACGACACGGTCTCGCGTGAGCTGACAGCGGACACCGAGGAAAGTGCCAACATGGTGCTGCCCAGCCGCAACCATGCTGTTTTGCTGGTGGCCAATATGCACCTGCCCACGTTGCGCGCCCTGGCCTTCGCCCGCGCGACGCGGCCCGACGTCCTCGAGGCCCTCACCGTCAACGTCGATGACGACGACACCCGTGAGTTGACTGCTCTCTGGGAGGACAGTGACATCACCGTTCCGCTGAAGGTCCTCGCGTCGCCCTACCGCGAGGTCACCACCCCGGTGCTCGGCTACATCAAGCGCATCACCAAGGACGCTCCGCGCACGGTGGTCACCGTGTACATCCCGGAGTACGTGGTCGGACACTGGTGGGAGCAGTTGCTGCACAATCAGAGTGCTCTGCGACTGAAGACCAGGTTGCTGTTCATCCCCAATGTGATGGTGACTTCGGTTCCCTGGCAACTGGCTTCGTCTGAACGGGTCACGCAACTCGAGGAGCAGAGCGCCCCGGGCGATGTACGCAAGGGTTTTGTGGAGTGAGCACAGCGACGCCGACCGAGTTGGTGCTATCCACCGGTGCGGCGGCGAACGGCGGCAGTTGCGTGGGCCGACACGACGGTCGGGTGGTATTCGTCCGCTACGCACTGCCGGGTGAGCGGGTGCGGGTTCGGGTGACCTCACAGCGGGGGTCCTACTGGCATGCCGAAGCCGTCGAGATCCTTGAGCCGTCCGAAGACCGGATCGAACCGCTCTGTCCGATAGCCGGTGTCGACGGTGCCGGATGCTGCGATCTGGCCTTCGCCGATCCGGAGGCAGCGCGGACACTGAAGGGTCAGGTTGTCGCCAATCAGCTTGCGCGCCTGGGCGATTACGAGTGGGACGGCGTTGCCGAGCCACTCGGCGATACCGGTCCGCAAGGCTGGCGCACCCGGGTCAGGCTCGGTGTGGACACCGAGGGCCGCGCCGGTTTCCATCGCTACCACAGTGCCGATCTGGTCACCGACCTGCACTGTGGGCAACTCCGGCCGGGCATGGTCGACGGACTCGCTGAGCGCCGGTGGCCTACCGGCGAGCAGGTGCATGTGGTTGTCGACGACGACGGTCAGCGGCAGGTGGCCTCGACGGCCCCCGGCCGCCGGCAGGTGGCCTCGACGGCCCCCGGCCGCCGCGGTGTCGCCGTGGCCGAGGGTTCCGGCGAGTCTGTCCAGCGGGTCGGCTCGCGGGTCTGGCGGGTGCCGGTATCGGGGTTCTGGCAGTCGCACCGCGACGCCGCGGCGACCTACAGCGCACTGATCACCCAGTGGGCACAGGAAACCCAACCGGCACACGCCTGGGATCTCTACGGCGGATCGGGACTGTTCGCCGCTGCGCTGGCGGCGGTGGTGGGCGAAACCGGTCAGGTGCTGACGGTGGACACCTCGCGCACAGCATCGGCGACCGCGCGCGCCGCGCTGGCGGACCTGCCTCAGGTGCGCACCATTTCGGGTTCGGTCCGCCACGTGGTCGCCGGGCAGTCCGCCGCCGCCGACATCGCCGTCCTGGACCCGCCCCGATCCGGCGCCGGTCGTGAGGTCATCGACCTGCTCGCCGGTGCCGGCGTTCCGCGGGTGATCCACATCGGTTGCGAGGCAGCGGCATTCGCCCGCGATATCGGGCTGTACCGGGTGAACGGCTATCGTGTCGAGTCGATCCGGGTGTTCGACGCATTCCCGCTGACCCACCACGTCGAGTGCATCGCGTTACTGTTGAAGTGAGAGTGGAGGTGTGCCGTGGCAGGCTCTGATCGCGCGTCCGGCGGTGGCCGCCCGAGGTTGCCGACGCGGTTGTTCAGCCGCGGTTCGTGGTCTGAGACCAGACGGGTCACCACGATCCTGCGCAAGGAGACCGTCGGCGGCGCGTTACTGCTGGCGGCGGCCGCATTGGCGCTGTTCTGGGCGAACTCGCCGTGGTCGGCGTCGTATCACGCATTGACCAGATTCCGGGTCGGCACCGACAACCTCGGCCTGCACCTCAACCTGTCGCTGGGCGGGTGGGCCTCCGACGGTCTGCTGGCGATTTTCTTCTTCGTCGTCGGTCTGGAACTCAAGCGCGAATTCGTCGCCGGGGACCTGCGCGACCCGGGGCGACATGCATGGGCCGGCCGC
>CAMCWJ010000049.1 GCA_945882475.1 Bifidobacterium breve | reverse complement strand
CGAGGGCGCCACGATCACCGGCGAGCGCGAGACCGACGAGGGTGTCTACACCGTCGAGGCCTCCCTGCCCGCCGTCGTGAGCGTCAACGAGAAGATCAACGAGCCGCGGTTCCCCTCCTTCAAAGGCATCATGGCCGCCAAGAAGAAGGAAGTGACCACGCTGACGCTGGCTGACATCGGTGTGGAGGCTGACGAGGTGGGCCTGGCCACGGCCGGTTCGACCGTGCTGTCCTCGACCCCCAAGCCGCCGAAGACGGCCGGCGAGAAGCTGTCCGATGACGGCGAGGGCGGCAAGAAGATCGCCGAGTACCTGGTCGCCCAGAAGATCATCTAGCCCACCCGCCCAAGACTTTTCGAGAAAGAGAATCACCATGGCTGAAGTACTGGTGCTCGTCGAGCACTCCGAGGGTGCGGTGAAGAAAGTCACCGCTGAACTCATCACCGCCGCCCGCGCCCTGGGCGAGCCGTCCGCCGTCGTCGTCGGGGCCCCCGGCACCGCGGCGCCGCTGGTCGAGGGTCTCCAGGCCGCCGGCGCGGCCAAGATCTACGTTGCCGAGTCCGACGACGCGGAGAAGTATTTGATCACCCCGTTCGTGGACGTCCTGGAGAGCCTTGTCGAGTCGGCCTCCCCGGCGGCGGTGCTGCTGCCCGCGACCGCCGAGGGCAAGGAGATCGCCGGGCGGCTGGCTGCCCGGATTGGCTCCGGCGTGCTCTCCGATGTCGTCGAGGTGCGGGCCGGTGGCACCGCGATCCACTCGATCTTCGGTGGCGCATTCACCGTCGAGGCGAAGGTCAACGCCGAGGTGCCGGTGATCACCGTGCGTCCCGGTGCGATCGAGCCGGTGCCGGCTTCCGGCGCGGGCGAGCAGGTCACCGTCGCGGTGCCCGCCCCGGCTGCGAACGCGACCCGGATCACCTCGCGCAAGCCTGCCGTCGCGGGCGATCGCCCCGAACTCGCCGAGGCCGCCATCGTGGTCGCCGGTGGTCGTGGCGTCGGCAGTGCGGAGAAGTTCAGCGTGGTCGAGGAACTGGCCGACTCGATGGGTGGTGCCGTCGGCGCGTCCCGGGCGGCCGTGGACTCCGGCTACTACCCGGGCCAGTTCCAGGTGGGCCAGACCGGCAAGACGGTGTCGCCGCAGCTGTACATCGCCCTGGGCATCTCCGGTGCGATCCAGCACCGCGCCGGAATGCAGACCTCCAAGACCATCGTCGCGGTGAACAAGGACGAGGAAGCGCCGATCTTCGAGATCTCCGACTACGGCGTGGTCGGCGATCTGTTCAGCGTCGCTCCGCAACTGACGGAGTCGGTCAAGTCCCGCAAGGGCTGAGGCCCCAACCGCGAAAAGGCTCCCATCCGCAGGTCGGGTGGGAGCCTTTTCGCGTCTGTTTGTCATGCAACGTGCACCGACGCGTAACGCTGACGTTGTCATCCCGACCACCGCAGCCGTGACCGTGCAGCTTATGAGCACTGCCTCTGTACTCATAGCCCCCGACCACACCGACACCCGCCGGTCCGCCGGCCCCCGTTACACGCTGCTGCTGACCAACGACCCCGGTCTCATTCAGGATGCCCAGCGACTGCGCTACGAGGTGTTCTCCACCGAGCCGGGGTTCGCCCTCGACAACGACACCGCCCTTGACGCCGACCGCTTCGACGAGCACTGCGACCACATCCTGGTCCGGGACGAGGACACCGGTGCGGTGATCGGCTGCTACCGGATGCTGCCCCCGCCCGGCGCCATTGCCGCCGGTGGTCTCTACACCGCGACCGAGTTCGACGTGCGGGCGCTGGATCCGCTGCGGCCGTCGATGGTGGAGATGGGCCGCGCGGTGGTGCGCAGCGATCACCGCAACGGCGCGGTGGTGCTGATGATGTGGGCCGGCATCCTCGCCTACCTCGATCGCTGCGGCTACGACTACGTCATCGGGTGCGTGTCGGTACCCACCCACAGTGACGGACCACCCGGCAGCCAGATCCGCGGGGTGCGGGACTTCGTCCTGGACCGCCACGCCGCCGACCCGCGGCACACCCTGTACCCGTACCGTCCGGTGGTGCTCGAGGGCCTCGGCCTCGACGCCATCGCCGCCCCGGCGCGGCCGAGCATCCCGCCGCTGATGCGGGGGTACCTGCGACTGGGCGCGCAGATCTGCGGTGAGCCCGCCCATGACCCCGAGTTCGGGGTGGGCGACTTCCCGGCCCTGCTGGACAAGCGGCGGGCCGATATCCGGTACCTGAACCGGCTGCGTTCGGCAGCGGCCGCCGCAGGCGCGCAGGAAGAGGCCTGATGATCGATCATGCATGGTTGCCCAGAGCCTCCTGCGACAGCACCTGCATGACCGGTCTCGGCGAGCCCGGGCGCAGGCTCACCGACGCGTTCCGCTCGATCCGCCGGATCACCCTGGCGGTGCTGCTGGTGCCGGCCCTGCCACTGCTGGCGATACCGGTGCCCGGCCGGCTGCGCGCGCAGCGGATCTACTGCCGACTGATGCTGGCCTGCCTCGGCATCCGAATCACGTTGTCCGGCGGCCCCATCCGCAACCTGCGCGGCGTGCTGGTCGTCAGCAACCACGTGTCGTGGGTGGATGTGTTCGCCATCGGTGCGGTTCTGCCCGGCGCCTTCGTGGCACGAGCCGACCTCGTCAAGTGGCCGGCGGTGGGATCGGCCGCCCGCCTGATGAACGTGATCCCGATCGAGCGGGCCAGCCTGCGCGGGCTACCCGCGGTGGTCGCCGCCGTGACCCAGCGGTTGCGCGCCGGGCGGACCGTCGTCGCCTTCCCCGAGGCGACCACCTGGTGCGGCCGTGACCACGGGAGTTTCCGGCCGGCGATGTTCCAGGCGGCCATCGACGCCGGGAGTCCGGTGCAGCCGCTGCGCCTGGCCTACCACCACGGCGACGGGAAACCCTCGACGGTGACCGCTTTCTTCGGCGACGACACGCTGCGGGCGTCGCTGGCCCGGACGATCCGGGCCCGCCGTACCGTCGTCACGGTCGAGGTGCAGTCGCTGGAACTGCCCGGCACCGGCCGGCGTGAACTGGCCGCCCGCTGTCAGGGTGCCGTGCACTCTCGCGCCGAGCAGTCGCTGGCGGCGTAGCCGCTGGCCAGCCGGGCAGGCCCGGACCGGCCGGTATCCTGAACGGGCCATGACCCAGACCCGGTCGGTGTACCTCGACCATGCTGCCTCCACCCCGATGCATCCCGCCGCCATCGAGGCGATGACGGCCGCGTTGGGCGCCGTCGGTAACGCCTCGTCCCTGCACACCGCCGGTCGGGCCGCGCGGCGGCGCCTGGAGGAGGCCCGGGAGGGCATTGCCGCAGGCCTAGGCGCCCGGCCGTCGGAGGTCATCTTCACCGCCGGCGGCACCGACAGCGACAATCTCGCGGTCAAGGGCATCTACTGGGCCCGCCGCGACACCGATCCGCGCCGGCGGCGCATCGTCACCACCGGTGTGGAGCATCACGCGGTGCTCGACGCGGTGATCTGGCTCGCCGAACACGAGGGTGCCGAGGTCACCTTCCTGCCCGCCGGGCCCGACGGCTCAGTCGCCCCCGACGCGCTACGCGACGCGCTGGCGGCCGCAGACGACGTTGCGCTGGTTTCGGTGATGTGGGCCAACAACGAAGTCGGAACCATCATGCCGATCGCCGAAATGGCCTCCATCGCAGCTGAATTCGGGGTGCCGATGCACAGCGACGCCGTTCAGGCGGTCGGCCAGTTGCCGGTCGACTTCGCCGCGTCGGGACTGTCCGCGATGAGCATCACCGCCCACAAGTTCGGCGGCCCCACCGGTGCGGGCGCACTGCTGCTGCGCCGCGACACCGCCTGCGTGCCGCTGTTGCACGGCGGGGGCCAGGAACGCGACGTTCGCTCCGGGACACCGGATGTCGCCGGCGCGGTGGGGATGGCCGCGGCCGCGGAGATCAGTGTCGGATCCTTGGAGAGCACCGCATCGCGGCTGGCGGGACTGCGCGACCGACTCATCGATGGTGTCCTGGGCACGATCGACGACGCCCGCCTCAACGGCGCGACCGGCGATCAGCGACTTCCCGGCAACACCCACTTCACCTTCGACGGCTGCGAGGGCGATTCGCTGCTGATGTTGCTCGACGCCAATGGCATCGAGTGCTCGACCGGTTCGGCCTGCACGGCCGGGGTGGCGCAAGCCTCACATGTGCTGTTGGCGATGGGGCAGCCCGCGCAGTCTGCCCGCGGGTCGCTGCGACTGTCGCTGGGCCACACCAGCACCACCGCCGACGTGGATGCCGCACTGGCGGTGCTTCCCGCCGCGGTGGAACGCGCCCGGCAGGCGGCTCTGGCCAGTTCCTCGGTCGGCGCCCGACGATGAAGGTGCTGGCCGCGATGAGCGGCGGCGTGGATTCGTCGGTGGCGGCGGCCCGAATGGTCGATGCCGGCCACGAGGTGGTCGGCGTGCACCTCGCCCTGTCGCGGGCACCCGGGACGTTGCGCACCGGATCCCGCGGCTGCTGCTCCAAGGAGGACGCCGACGACGCCCGCCGGGTGGCCGACGTGATCGGAATCCCTTTCTATGTCTGGGATTTCGCCGACCGCTTCGAACGCGACGTCATCGAGGACTTCGTGGCCTCCTATGCCCGTGGTGAGACTCCCAACCCCTGTGTGCGCTGCAACGAGACAATCAAATTCTCGGCGCTGTCGGCCAGGGCGCTGGCTCTGGGCTTCGACGCAGTCGCCACCGGGCATTACGCCCGGCTTTCGGCGGGCCGGTTGCGCCGTGCGGTGGATCCCGACAAGGACCAGTCGTACGTGCTGGCGGTGTTGACCGCCGACCAGTTGAACCACGCGCTGTTTCCGATCGGCGATACCCCCAAGGCCGACATCCGGGCGGAGGCCGCAGCGCGCGGGCTCGCGGTTGCGCAGAAGCCGGACAGTCACGACATCTGCTTCATCCCCTCCGGCGACACCCAGGCCTTCCTCGGCGCCCGTATCGGGGTGCGGCCCGGTGCGGTGGTCGACGCGCACGGCGCGGTGCTGGCCCGCCACGACGGCGTGCACGGATTCACCGTCGGACAGCGCAAGGGCCTGGGCATCGCCGGACCCGGCCCGGACGGCAATCCGCGCTACGTCACCGCCATCGATGCCGAATCGGGCACGGTGCGCGTCGGCGCAGCCGCCGACCTCGACGTGTGGTCGCTGACCGGTGAGCGCCCGGTGTTCACCTCCGGTGTCGAGCCGACCGGGCTGTTCGCCTGTGAGGTTCAGGTGCGCGCCCACGGCGCCGTGGTGCCCGGGATCGCCGGACTCGGAGAGGGCCGCCTGCAGGTGGCGCTGAGTGAGCCCCTGCGCGGGGTGGCGCCCGGCCAGACGATGGTGCTCTACCGCCCCGACCCCGCGGGCGACGAAGTGATCGGCAGCGCCACGCTGACCGTGCCCGCCGATCGCTGCGCGTGAGTGTTTTCGCGGCGGCGACCGGCGTGGGCTCGTGGCCCGGTGCGACGCCACGGGAGGCCGCCGAGATCGTCATCGGCGAACTGCACCGGCTGCCGTATCTGGTGGAGCTACCCGACCGGGGTGTGGGCGCGGATCTGATCGGCCGCGCCGGGGCACTGCTGGTCGACATCGCGATCGACACCGTGCCGCGGGGCTACCGGATCGCGGCGCGGCCCGGCGCGGTGACGCGGCGGGCGCGCAGCCTGCTCGATGAAGACGTCGACGCCCTGGAAGAGGCGTGGGAGAAGGCCGGTGGCGGCGTGGACCGCGTCGTCAAGGTGCAGGCGCCCGGACCGATCACACTGGCCGCCCAGTTGGAACTGGTCAACGGCCACCGGGCGATCACCGATGCCGGGGCGGTACGCGATCTCGCGGGCTCGCTTGCCGAGGGCGTTGCGCGTCACTGCGCCGAGGTGGCACGCCGGCTCTCGGCGACGGTGGTGGTGCAGCTCGACGAGCCGCTACTGCCCGCTGCGCTGGCCGGCCGATTGAGCGGGGTGACTGGACTGAGTGCGGTGCATCCGATCGATGAGGTTCGGGCGATCGCGCTGATCGATCACTGCGTCGCGGCCCTCGGCCCCGATGTGCTGCTGCATTGTTGCGCGGCGGAGGTGCCCTGGAATCTGTTGCAGCGCAGCAGCATCAGTGCCGTGTCGATTGATGTCGACACCCTCGACGATAAGGGCCTCGACGGGTTGGCCGGGTTCATCGACTCGGGCCGCGCCGCAGTGCTCGGCATGGTGCGGGCGGTCGGCGCGCGGCGCCCTGCTTCCGTCGAGGAGCTTGCGTTGGCAGCCGCCGCGCTGACCGACCGGCTCGGATTCGGTCGCGCCGTGTTGCGCGAACGCATCGGTATCAGCCCGGTCTGCGGGTTAGCCGGTGCCACCGATGCATGGGCTCGCGCTGCCACCGGGCTGACCGAGCGCACCGCACAGATGATCGCCGACGGCGCTGAGGCACTGTAGAACCGCTAGCCTGCCAGGGTGGCCATCGACGATCCGGAAACCGACCCGGTGGATGCGCGGGTGCGCCGGCGTTGGCAGGAACTGTCCGACGAGGTGCGCGAGCACCAGTTCCGGTACTACATCAAAGATTCGCCGATCGTCTCCGACGCCGAATTCGACGTCCTGTTCCACGAACTCGTCGCACTCGAGGAGCGCTACCCCGAACTGAGGGTGGCGGACTCGCCCACTCAACTTGTCGGCGGGGCCGGCTTCGCCACCGAGTTCACCGCGGCCGAACATCTGGAACGCATGCTCAGCCTTGATGACGTGTTCGACGGCGACGAACTGGCGGCCTGGTCGGCCCGGGTGGAGGCTGAACTCGGGCCCGACCCGCACTATCTGTGCGAACTGAAAGTTGACGGTGTTGCCATCGCGCTGGTCTACCGTGACGGCCGGCTGGTGCGCGCCGCGACTCGCGGTGACGGCCGGGTCGGAGAGGACGTCACGCTCAACGCCCGCACGATCGGTGATATCCCCGAAATGCTCACCGCAACAAAAGAATTCCCGATGCCGAAGGTCCTCGAGGTCCGCGGGGAGGTGTTCTTCATGGTCGCTGATTTCGCCACGTTGAACGCCAGCCTGGTGCAGGACGGCAAGGCGCCCTTCGCCAATCCCCGCAACAGCGCGGCCGGGTCGCTGCGGCAGAAGAACCCGGCGGTCACCGCGCGGCGTCCGCTTCGAATGATCTGTCACGGTCTGGGCTACACGGAAGGCTTCAACCCAAACACGTTGCACGACGCCTACCTGGCATTGAAGGCGTGGGGGTTGCCGGTCTCCGAACACACCACCCGGGTGGCCGGTCTGGCCGCGGTGGGAGAGCGTATTGCGCACTGGGGTCAGCGCCGCCATCAGATCGAGCACGAGATCGACGGCGTGGTGGTCAAGGTCGACGAGTTCGCCCAGCAACGCCGGCTCGGCGCCACTAGTCGCGCACCCCGGTGGGCGGTGGCCTACAAGTATCCGCCGGAGGAGGCCCAGACCCGGTTGCTCGACATCAGGGTCAATGTCGGCCGCACCGGAAGGGTGACGCCGTTCGCGTTCATGACGCCGGTGCGTATCGCCGGGTCCACCGTCGGGATGGCGACCCTGCACAACGCCTCCGAGGTCACACGCAAGGGTGTGCTGATCGGCGACACCGTGATGATCCGCAAGGCCGGTGATGTGATCCCGGAGGTACTCGGGCCCGTCGTCGACCTGCGCGACGGAACCGAGCGCGCATTCGTCATGCCCACCGAATGCCCGGAGTGCGGGACGGCGCTGGCCCCGGCCAAGGAGGGCGATGTCGACATCCGGTGCCCGAACTCCAGGTCGTGTCCGGCGCAGTTGCGGGAGAGGGTGTTTCACCTCGCCGGCCGCGGTGGGCTGGATATCGAGGGACTGGGTTATGAGGCGGCGACTGCGCTGCTGAGCGCCGGCATCATCACCGACGAGGGCGACCTCTTCACCCTGACCGCCGACGATCTGCTGCGCTGCGAGTTCTTCACAACCAACAAGGGCGTGCTCTCGGCCAATGGCGCGCGACTGCTGGCCAACCTCCAGCAGGCCAAGGATCGCCCGCTGTGGCGGATCCTGGTGGCGCTGTCGATCCGCCACGTCGGGCCTACCGCGGCGCGGGCACTGGCGACAGCGTTCGGCAGCCTGGAGGCCATCATGGCGGCGAGCGAAGACCAACTCGCCGACGTGGAGGGCGTCGGGCCGACGATCGCTGCGGCATTGCGCGAGTGGTTCGAGGTGGACTGGCACCGCGCAATCGTCGACAAGTGGAACGCCGCGGGGGTGCGCACGGCCGATGAGCGCGACACCACGATCACCCCCACGCTGGCCGGGCTGACCATCGTCGTCACCGGGTCGCTGACCGGGTTCTCCCGCGATGAGGCCAAGGAGGCCATCATCATTCGCGGCGGCAAGGCCGCCGGGTCGGTGTCGAAGAAGACCTCGTTCGTGGTCGCCGGGGATGCGCCCGGTTCGAAATATGACAAGGCGGTAGAACTCGGGGTTCCGATCCTCGACGAGGACGGCTTCCGCGCGTTGCTGGCTGACGGGCCGTCCGCTTAACGCAGGATGCTGGCGATGATCCCGGCCAGATAGCCGAGCCTGGCGACCTCCGAGGGCCGGAAGTGCGGCCCACCCGGGCGGCCGAGGACCAGCGCGGTGGTCGGCTCTCCCAGTGGGGCTGCGGCAAGCGTGGTGTCCATGTCGCGCCACAATTGCGGAACCCAGTCACCGGTGGCGTCGAGTGCGATGGCCTGGCTGATCGGCATCCACGGCGTGCTGGCGGCCTGGGTTTCCGGTGCTCCGTGGCTGCCGGCTATCCGGTGCGGGTTGCCGTCGGCAAGGCTCACCACGGTGCACCAACCGACCCGAAGTACCCGTGGGGCTTCGTCGACGAGGACCTGAAGTTTGCCCGGATGGTCGGCGGCGGCGGCGACGTGGTCGATGAGTTCCAACTCGCGATGCGCCTCCAGCAACCCGGTGTGCGGCCGGATCGCCTCCACCCGCACGCCATTGAGTTTCTCGGCGGCCGTGATGAGCGTGTCGGGCATCGCTCCGGCGGGCAGATCGATCACGAGATCGTCGACCGCGTAACCCTGGCCCCGTTCCACCACGTCCAGCGACAGAATGTCCGCACCCACCGAACCCAGCGCCACGGCCAGCGAACCGAGAGTGCCGGGTCGGTCCTCGAGCTGGACCCGCAGCAGATAGGACGGCACGGGGGTCACTGTTCCACAGGCGGCGGGGGTCGGCATGTCGGCTCCACGGCGCCGACCACCGGCGAGGGTTTGATACCACTTAGGTGGTAGCTTAATGGTATGCGTATTTCCATCGATAAGGCAGGACGGTTGGTGATACCCAAATCACTGCGCGAGCAGTCCGGAATCACCGCAGGGGAGGTAGAGATATCCCTCGACGGTGCGGGGATCCGGATCGAGAGCCCGGCTGCCGATGAACTCGACGAAGACGACGGCCTTTTACTGCTTCCGACCGGCGGGCCCAAACTCGATGAAGACGCAGTAAGGGAGTTGCGGCTTGGCGACCAGCGCTGAGCATGTGCTTCTCGACACCAGCGCGGCCCTCGCCCTGGTGCAACGCGAGAATCCGTTTCACGGGGCGGCTAGGGCCAGACTGCTGACTTGCCGGCGGGGGTTGTCCGGGCATGCCGCGGTGGAGTTTCTCTCAGTTCTGACCCGGTTGCCGGCGCCGCAGCGCCTGAACCCGTCGACGGCATGGCACCTTCAGGCGACTAATTTTCCGGATTCCCGCTTCCTGTCAGGGACGGACACCGCGGAGCTGTTGGGGGAATTCGCCGAACTCGGCCTGGCGGGCGGGGCGTTGTACGACGGCCTCGTCGGGGCGGCGGCCCGCGAGCATCGGTTGCCGCTCATCACTTGCGACAGACGCGCCGAGCCGACATATCGAGCGCTCGGCGTCAGCTATGAGTTGCTCCGTCACCGCCGCTAGGCTTACCCACCGTGTCCACGATCTCCCGCGATGACGTCGCCAAGCTGGCCAAGCTGGCCCGGCTGGCCCTGACCGACGACGAAATCGACGGCTTCGCGGGCCAACTCGACGCGATCCTCGGCTATGTCGGCCAGATTCAGGCCGTCGACGTCACCGGCGTCGCAGCCACCGACAACCCGATCAAGAACGTCAACGTGACCCGCCCCGACGTGGTGTCGCCAAGCCTCACCCAGGCCGAGGCGTTGGCTGAGGCACCGGCCGTGGCCGACGAGCGGTTCGCGGTGCCGCAGATCCTGGGGGAGGAGGCGTGAGTTCAGATATCGTCCGCCTCGACGCCGCGACCCTGGGCGCCAAGATCGCCGCCGGGGAGATCGCCTCGGTCGCCCTCACGAGTGCCTGCCTGGAACAGATCGCCGCCACCGACGAGCGCTACCACGCCTTCCTGCACGTGGCCGCTGATCAGGCGTTGGCCACCGCCGCGCACGTCGACGCCGCCGTCGCCGCCGGGGATGCGCCCGCCTCCCCGCTGGCCGGGGTGCCCCTGGCGCTCAAGGACGTCTTCACCACCACCGATATGCCGACCACCTGCGGATCGAAGATTCTCGAAGGCTGGATTTCTCCGTACGACGCGACGGTCACCGCACGCATCCGGGCCGCCGGTATCCCGATCCTCGGCAAGACCAACATGGACGAGTTCGCGATGGGCTCCTCCACCGAGAACTCCGCCTTCGGCCCGACCCGCAACCCATGGGACACCGATCGCGTTCCCGGTGGCTCCGGCGGCGGCAGCGCGGCCGCACTCGCGGCGTTCCAAGCGCCGTTGGCCATCGGCTCCGACACCGGGGGTTCGATCCGCCAACCCGCCGCCCTGACCGCCACCGTCGGGGTCAAGCCCACCTACGGAACCGTCTCCCGCTACGGACTGGTGGCCTGCGCGTCATCGCTGGACCAGGGTGGCCCGTGTGCGCGCACCGTGCTCGACACCGCACTGCTGCACCAGGTGATCGCCGGCTACGACCCGCGGGACTCCACCTCGCTGGATTCCGCGATCCCCGACGTCGTGGGCGCTGCGCGGGCCGGTGCCGCAGGTGATCTCGCGGGAGTGCGGATTGGTGTGGTGAAGCAGTTGCGCAGCGGCGAGGGGTATCAGCCGGGCGTGCTGGCCTCCTTCAACGCCGCCGTCGACCAACTCGCCGCACTCGGTGCCGACGTCACTGAGGTCGACTGCCCGCACCTGGACTACTCGCTGTCGGCCTACTACCTGATCCTGCCCTCGGAGGTGTCGAGCAACCTGGCCCGCTTCGACGCGATGCGCTACGGACTGCGGATCGGCGACGACGGCAGTCACAGCGCCGAAGAGGTGATGGCGCTGACCCGGGCCGCCGGCTTCGGCCCGGAAGTCAAGCGCCGCATCATGATCGGCACCTATGCGCTTTCGGCCGGCTATTACGACGCCTACTACAACCAGGCGCAGAAGGTGCGCACCCTGATCGCCCATGACCTCAATGAGGCCTACGAACGCGTTGACGTCCTGGTGTCTCCGGCGACACCGACCACCGCCTTCCGGCTCGGCGAGAAGGTCGATGACCCGCTGGCGATGTACCTGTTCGACCTGTGCACGCTGCCGCTGAATCGGGCCGGACACTGCGGTATGTCAGTGCCATCCGGATTGAGCCCGGATGACAATCTGCCAGTCGGTTTGCAGATCATGGCCCCGGCACTGGCTGATGATCGGCTCTATCGGGTGGGTGCGGCCTACGAGGCTGCCCGCGGGCCGCTGCCGACGGCAGTGTGATCCATGGGTGCCACGTTGATCTTCGGGCATCGGAATCCGGACACCGATTCGATTTGTTCGGCGATCGCCTACGCGGACCTCAAGACGAAACTCGGCACCGATGTCGAAGCGGTTCGGCTGGGATCGGTCAGCGCCGAAACCCAGTTCGCGCTCAACGCTTTTGGGGCATCGGCGCCGCGACTGGTCGAGTCGGTGGCCGCCGAGGCCTCGCACGTGATTCTGGTCGACCATAACGAACGCCAGCAGAGCGCGACTGACATCGACGACGTCACGATTGCAGAAGTCATCGACCATCACCGCATTGCCAACTTTGAAACCGCCGGGCCGCTGTACTACCGCGCCGAACCGGTCGGCTGCACCTCGACCATTGTGTTCAAAATGTTCAAGGAGGCCGGTGTCGGCGTCAGCGCCCGAATTGGCGGGCTGATGCTGTCGGCCATCATCTCCGACACCCTGCTGCTCAAATCCCCGACCTGCACGGCGCAGGACATTGCGGCTGCGAATGAGCTTGCTGCAGTCGCCGGCGTTGATCTGCAGACCTACGGCCTCGAGTTGTTGAAGGCGGGCGCGAGTTTGCGGGACAGGTCTATCGCACAGCTCATCGCGACGGACTCCAAGGAGTTTCCGATGGGCGGGGCGAAGGTGGAAATCGCTCAGGTCACTGCGATCGACGTCGACGAAGTGTTGTCCCGCCAGGACGAGTTGGAGTCGGCATTGCGCGACGTTATCGCCGCTAAAGGGCTCGATTTGTTCCTGTTCGTCATCACCGACATCCTGAACAACGATTCGGTCGCCGTGGCGCTGGGTTCGCGCGCCTCGGTCGTGGAAACGGCCTATGGCGTGACGCTGCAGGGCAACCGTGCGCTCCTCAAAGGTGTGGTGTCACGCAAGTTGCAGATCGTGCCGGTGCTGACGGAGACGTTCAGCAGGGG
>CAMCWJ010000048.1 GCA_945882475.1 Bifidobacterium breve | reverse complement strand
GGGCTGATCGGCGGATCGGTGGTGCGCGCGGCAGCAGCCGCGGGCCGCCAAACCATCGGCTACAACCGTTCCCGAGAGGGTGTCACGGCTGCGCTCGCCGAAGGTTTCACCGCAACCACCGATCTGCACGAAGCGCTCACGTGGGCCGCGGACCACTCGGCGCTGATCGTGCTCGCGGTTCCGGTGCCGGCGGTTCCGGCGATGCTGGGACATGTCGGGCAGACCGCCCCGGACTGCCCACTGACCGATGTCGTCAGCGTCAAACGAGTCGTGCTCGAGGAGGTGCGCGCCGCGGGACTGCTGGACCGTTACGTCGGAGGTCATCCGATGGCCGGCACCACGCACTCCGGCTGGTCAGCCGGAAACGCCCGACTGTTCGCCGGAGCGCCGTGGGTGATCAGCGTCGACGAGCATGTCGATGCGACGATCTGGGCTCAGGTGATGCGGCTGGCCCTGGATTGCGCGGCGGTGGTAGTGCCGGCGAAGTCCGACGAGCACGACGCCGCCGCGGCCGCCATCTCGCATCTGCCCCATCTGCTGGCCGAGACGCTGGCCTCGGTGGCCGGCGACGTTCCGCTCGCATTCGCGCTGGCGGCCGGGTCGTTCCGCGACGGGACGCGGGTGGCCGGCACCGCGCCCGATCTGGTTCGAGCGATGTGCGAAGCCAACGCCGATCAGCTTCTTCCCACCCTGGATGAAGCAATCGAGATTTTGCAGCATGCTCGAAAGACGTTGGCCGACAACGGTTCGGTGGCCGGGTTGGTTGAGTCCGGGCATGCCGCGCGGGTGCGCTTCGAGAACTTCGCCCGGCCCGACATCGTCACCGTCGTCCTCGGCGCGGAGAACTGGCGCGAGGAACTCGCCGCCGCGGGCCGCGCCGGCGCGGTGATCAGATCCGCTCTGCCAGGCCCGGATAATCGAGGATGAAGCCCTCGTCGTCGACGACGACGGTGGTGTCGGCCACCGGAGAATTCAGCTTGATGCCCGCTCCGGGGCCCGGGCAGTCGTAGCTGATCGTTTCCGCCGTCACCGTCAGGTCGGGCAGGCTCACGTAGACAACCGGAAGCTGGACAGCCTCGGTGCGCCGGTGCAGCCCGGTCCGGCGGATCGGCAGGGCATTGAAGAACGGGCTCAGCACGACGTCGACGTCGACGGCCCCCTCGTAGGCACTCCGGGACTGGCCGTCATGTCCGGTGATGAGCCACATGTTCTCCTCGTCCCGGGCGATCGAGAGTTGGCGATCCCGGGCGGCAAGGGTGACGGTCAATGACAGCCGCTTGGTGCCGCCGGCGTCGTCGGTGACAAGGTCGTAGGAGGCGCTGAAGGCCGGGTGCCCACCCGCGGCGGCGGCCGCGATCCGGCCGTAGGCCTTGATCCGGTTGCCGGATAACTGAACGCGGGTGGACTCCATGCGGCTGACGTCGTGTGACCGCCAGGTCAACACCGCTGGCCAGTCATCCTGGGCCGCACCCTTGTCTGCGCTCACCACCCTTCTACCGTAGGCGACGGGTTCCGGTAGTCCGGAGTCCGCCCGCGCGGACCGGCCTCCAGGCGCACCTCGTCGTCGATGAGCGGCTGCGGAAGTCGGCGGCGCAGGCGCCCTGTACCCGGGACCGACGCCCGAACCACGAGGGCGAGCAGACCATCCAGGACCAGGGCGAGAACCGTCACCAGCAGGGCACCGACCAAAGCGAGATAGAACTGCCGCACCTTGATGCCGTCGATGAGGTAGCGGCCCAACCCGCCCAGGCTGGCGTAGGCCGCCACCGTTGCCGTCGCGACCACCTGCAAGGTCGCCGTGCGCAGGCCACCGAGGATCAGTGGCAGCGCGTTGGGCACCTCCACCCGGGTGAGCACCTGCCACTCGGTCATCCCCATCGAGCGGGCCGCGTCGACCACCTTCTCGTCGACGTTGGCGATCCCGGCGTAGGTGCCCGCCAACAGCGGCGGTACCCCGAGCAGGGTGAGCGCGACGGTGGGCGGCAGCAGGCCCAGGCCCCACAGCAGCACACCAAGAAGCAGGACCCCCAGTGTCGGCAACGCCCGCAGTGCATTGACGGTCGTGACCACCAGGAAGGACCCGCGGCCGGTGTGACCGATGATCAGGCCGATCGGGATCGCGATGAGCGCCGAGACCAAGACCGCGACACCGGTGTACTGCAAATGTTCCAGGATCCGGGCGCCCAACCCTGCCTTCCCGCCCCAGTTTTCCGCGGTGAAGATGTAGCTCAGTGCCTGCTGCAGGAAATTCATCTGGTCACCGTCACGTCGCCACCCGCACCCTGTCCCACGGCGTGATGAGCCGGCCGATCACCAGGATCGCGATGTCGATCAGGACGGCTAAGACGAAGATCGCGATGATGCCCGCCACGATCTGATCGCTCTTGTCGGCCTGATAGCCCTCGGTGAACCAGGTGCCCAGCCCGCCTATGCCGATCACCGAGCCGACCGCGACCATCGAGATGTTGGTGACGGCCACCACCCGCAGGCCCGCGATGAGGACCGGAAGAGACAGTGGCAGTTCAACTTTGAGGAGTTGGCCCAGTCGGGTGTAACCCACAGCGGCGGCCGCGTCGCGAACCTGACCGGGCACCGCATCGAGAGCCTCGGGTACAGCGCGGACCAACAGAGCCGCGGTGTAGAGCGTCAGCGCCACGATGACGTTGGCCTCGTCGAGAATCCGGGTGGGAATGATCAGCGGCAGCACCACGAACAACGCCAGCGACGGGATCGTGAAGATGATGCTGGCAGTGAAGGTGGTGAGCCGGCGTAACCCGGTGTGCGGCCAGACCAGCGACCCCAGGGGAATCGCGATCAGCAGTCCCAGCACGATCGGGATAAGCGAGAGGCGCAGATGTATCAGAGCCAGCGCCCAGGCGTCATCGAGATGGTTGAGCAGGTAGTGCACGCGCTCAGTCCGTACCCGCGGGTGCCGCCCGCCGGCCGGCCTCCAGTGACTCGATCACGTCGTCGGCCGAGACCCCGCCGATGACCGTCCCGGCCTCGTCCACGGCCACTCCGAGCGCCGAGGGTGAGGACAGCGCGGCGTCGAGTGCGGTGCGAAGGGTGCCGCCGGGGCGCAGCAACGACCCTCCTGCGGTGACACTGTCGTACAGGCCGGCTCCGCTCCGGTGCACGTCGACACCGGCGGCGTCGACCCAGCCGAAGGGGGTGCCATCGGCGTGGGTGACCAACCGCCACTCCCCCGGGGCCAATTCCAGTTCGTCGATGCCCTCCTCGGTGACCGTCGAAAGAGGTTGCAGCTCAAGGCCGGAGGCGGTGTAGAACTGCAGCCCGCGATAGCCCCGGTCGGTTCCGATGAACTCGGAGACGAACTCATTGGCCGGGTTCGACAGCAGCCGGGCCGGTGCGTCGTACTGCTGCAGCGCGCCGCCGCGGCCGAACACCGCAACCGCGTCGCCGAGTTTGACGGCCTCGTCGATGTCGTGGGTGACGAAAACGATGGTCTTGCGCAATTCGCTTTGTAGCCGCAGCATCTCGGCCTGCAACTCGTCGCGGACCACCGGGTCCACCGCCGAGAACGGCTCGTCCATCAGTAGGATCGGCGGGTCTGCCGCGAGCGCGCGGGCCACTCCCACGCGCTGCTGCTGACCACCGGAGAGTTGAGCGGGGTAGCGCTCGCCGAGTTTGGGGTCCAAGCCCACCCGTTCGAGCACCTCGTAGGCTGCCCGCCGGGCCGCCCGCCGGGACTGCCCCCTGAGCACCGGTACGCAGGCGACGTTGTCGATCACCCGTTGGTGGGGCATCAGGCCACCGCTCTGGATGACGTAGCCGATGCCGAGTCGCAGCTTGACCGGATCCACGTCGCTGACGTCGCGCCCGTCGACGGACACCGTGCCCGAGGTGGGCTCGACCATGCGATTGATCATCCGCATGGAGGTTGTCTTGCCGCACCCTGAGGGCCCCACGAACACGGTGAGCGAGCCGGCCGGGACCTCGATGGTGAGGTCGTCGACCGCCACGGTCCCATCCGGATAGCGCTTGGTGACGCCGGTGAAGGTGATCACTTTTTGCCGATCGGCTTATCGAAACCTTTGTCGCGCACCCATTCCCGGGCCGCTTCATCGGGGTCCACGCCGGAGTTACCCGACACCGCGGTGTTGAGTTCGGTCAGACCCTGGGTGGTCAGCCGGGCCGATACTGCGTCCAAAACTGACTTGAGCGCATCGGACATCTTCTGCGAACTGACCAGTGGTACGACGTTGCCGGGCAGGAAGTTGTTTTTGGGATCGTCGAGCACCACGAACTTGTTCTGCGGGATCGCCGGTGAGGTGCTGAATATGTTCGCGGCGGTGACGGTGCCGTCGATCAGTGCGCGAACTGTCGCCGGACCGCCGCCGTCGCTGATCGCAACGAAGTTGTCCTCCTTGAGGTCCAAGTCGTACTTGGAATTCAGGCCGGGCAATCCCTGTGCGCGGTTGAGGAACTCCGAGGGCGCTCCGAACTTCACCTGAGCCGAATACGGCGCGAGATCGGCGATGGTCGTGAGATTCCACTTCGCGGCGGTGGCCTCGGTGACGGTCACCGTGTCGGTGTCGTTTGCCGGCGCCGGGGTCAGGATCGACAGGTCGCCGGGCAATGCCCGGTGCAGTGCCAACTCCACCTGTTCCGGTTTGGTGACGGTGCTTGTCGGATCGAAGTACTGCAGCAGGTTTCCGGTGTACTCCGGGACCAGATCGATGGAGTGGTCCCGCAGGGCAGGGATGTAGGTCTCCCGACTGCCGATTCCGAACTGCCGGACGACGGTGAACTCGTTGGCCTCCAATGCCTGGGCGTAGATCTCGGCGACGATCTTGGACTCCGGGAAGTCTGCGGACCCGACCACCACCGATGTCAGGTCACCGGACACCGAACCCCCGCCCAGAGGGTTGGCACTGCCGCACCCCCCGGTAGCGCCGATCAGGGCCAGCAGGGCGATCGCCGCGAACCAAGGCCGCGCCGTCCGGCGGCCCACCCGCGTCCTGTCCCGCACCTGCCCGAGGGTAGCCGCACTCAGGGCGGGTCAGGCGGTTTTAAATCACCGCATCGGCTTATCCATCGCTGGACCCGCAACCATCGGCAGCACCAGATGTTTCCCTTTCTGCGCCGGAGGGGTCAAAATAGCCTCATGAGCAGCGATCCCCGGAATGTGCCCGACGAGACCCTGCCGCCGGTGCCGCCGGTGACGGAGACGAGGGCCGACCACCTTCCGGCCAACCAGACCGCCGACGTCAACTTCACCCGGGCCGGCGCACTGTGGACGTCCCTGATCCTCGGGTTCCTGATCCTGATCGTCCTGCTGGTCTTCATCGCGCAGAACACCGCCCCCACGCCATTCACTTTCCTGAACTGGCACTGGAGCCTGCCTCTGGGCGTGGCGATCTTGCTGGCCGCTGTGTGCGGTGGCCTGATCACCGCCTCGGTGAGCGCGGCGCGGATCTTCCAGTTGCGCCGGGCGGCTAAGAAGAACCTCGAAGCCGCGCTCAAGCGTTAGCGGATCGGCGTTTCGCAACCTCGGGTTTGGACGCCACCGCGGCGCCCCGCGGACTCACAACCGACGGTGTGCTGCGGCGCTCCAGGGCCGCGTCGGCCGCTTCGGCCCGGCGCGGAGCCGTCGACTTCGGCCCGTTCACGGGCCGTGCGGCAGGTCGCGGATTGAGGTTCTCGACTAACGTGCCCGAAGCGTCCACTCCGCTGATCGCCTGAAGCGTCGGAAGCTTGGGAGCGGCCGTGTTCAACGCCGCCAGGGCGGCATCGAGGCCCGCGCTCGCGGCAGCGTTGAAGGCGGCTTCCAACTGCAGCCGGTTGTCGTCCGGCAGGGGTGCGAACTGCAGGGGCTGACCGTAGGCCGTTCGGTCGTAGCCGAGTTCCACCAGTGCCCGCAAAGTCGGTTCGATGACGTCGACCATCGGCGTGGTGAGATCGCTTAGTCCGGCCTCCGTGCCGAGGGTTCGCAACAGATCGGCCAGCGGAAGGCTCTTGGCCGGAATCGTGATGTAGATCGTGTCGCCGTAGATCTGTCGGTTCGCGGGATCGTTGATCGCTGCGGTCAACTCAGCGTCGGTGTATCCATTGAGAGTTGACGTCGACCCGGAATGAATCCGTGCGCCGGCCAATGTATTGAGTACCGACAGGATGTTGGTTGGATACGTCGGAAAGTCGGCAACGGCGTCGTACTGGAATGTGATGTCCACTGTCGATATTCCGGTGTCGGTGGGTGTGGCAACGGCCGCCGAGAAAGCGGTGACATCGGAGGCCGGAACCGATGCCGGCGCGACACGTCCCAACAATCCACCGTTGGGCCGGTTGGGGTTGGCCAGGAGAACGAAAACCAGCCCACTCTTGACGGCAGAGGCCAGATCATCAAGAGAGCTTTTCGCCAGCGTCAGTAGCGTGGCACTCTGCGAATTCCCGAAGAACACGGTCGGTTCGATGGTCGCCGCGGCGATCTGGGCCTGGAGTTCCGCGGTGAGCAGTTGGAGGCCGACCGCAATCGATTGATCAACGGTCAAATCGCCCAGTCCCGTAATGGGCCAGAACTGTGCCGGAGTGATGAGGGGTTTCAGCGTGCAGTTTGCGACCTTGCAGTTCGTCGTCGGATCGATGTACTGCTGTGCGACGACGCGGAGATAGTCGGGTTCGGCTGAAGGATCGGGGACGAACGTTGGGCCCATGATCACCGCGGTAGCGGCGTGTGCGGTTGGCGGCGCGATGATCAACGGTGCCAGCACAACGGCACTCATCAATCCGAGCACAGCTGCTGACTTGTTCACCTGGCAGGTTCCTCGGTAATTCTTCGCCCGCAACTGCGTCCGAACAGCACTGTTGCAGTCTGCTTGTTCCGGGGAAATGGCTATCCAACAGGACAATCCAGCAATTAAATCACGAATAGCCTGGGTTCTCTATTCGGCCGGTGCGCTGTCCGTCAGTTTGCCGAGAGCCGTCACCGTGCCGTGAGGCAGCAGATCCCACACGTGGTCGACGCCGTTCACCCCGCCCACCGTGGCCCGGCCGGCGCGCGAGTAACGCAACTGAGTCACCGACGCGTAGTCGATGGGAAACGACAGGAGCCGGGCCGTACCCAGGATCTCGTGCAGCACCACGTTGATCACTCCGCCGTGGCTGAAAACGGCCACGGTGTCCCCGTGGTCGGCGGCGGCGACGATGTCGGCCAGCGCGCCGCGAACCCGCCCGGCGAATGCCTCGGTGTCCACGGCTTCGGGAAGATGGCCGGCGGCCATCCGGGCCCAGTCGTCGGGACGCTCGGCACGCACCTCCTCGAGCGGCACGTAGTGCGACAGGCCGCGGTCGTACTCGGCCAGCCGTTCATCGACGTCGACATCCAGATCAAGGGCCGCCGCCACGGGTTCGGCGGTCTGGAAGGCCCGCCGTTGCGGACTGCTGACCAGGCGGCTGATCGGGAACCGGGCCAGCCCGGCGGGGAGCCGCCGGGCCTGTTCCCAGCCGGACGGGGCCAACTCGGGATCGGCACCCTCGCCGGGCTGCGTGCGAAGCGGCAGCGCATGGCGAATGAGCAGCAGTTGCATGGCTGCAACGATAGGGCTCTGGAGAAACAGACTCCCCGGAAGGACCATGCATGAACCACGAGATGAGTTACCCCGAGCGGCTGTTCGACCTGACCGGCCGGGTGGTCCTGGTGACCGGCGGCAGCCGCGGGCTGGGTCGAGAGATGGCGTTCGCTGCCGCCCGATGTGGCGCCGACGTGGTGATCGCCAGTCGCAAGTACGACTCCTGCGTGGCCACCGCCGCCGAGATCGAAGCGCAGACCGGTCGCACCGCCATGCCGTACGCCGTGCACGTTGGACGGTGGGCCGAACTCGACGGACTCGTCGACGCCGTCTACGAGCGGTTCGGCAAGCTCAACGTTCTCATCAACAACGCGGGCATGTCTCCCACCTACGACACGCTGACCGACGTCACCGAGAAGTTGTTCGACACCGTCGTCAACCTCAATCTGAAAGGCCCGTTCCGGCTTTCGGTACTGGCCGGCGAACGCATGGTCGCCGATGGCGGCGGGGTGATCATCAATGTCAGCACCCATGGTTCGCTGCGGCCGCATCCGTCGTACCTGCCGTACGCGGCGGCAAAAGCCGGATTGAACGCGATGACGGAGGGCCTGGCCATTGCCTACGGACCCACGGTCCGGGTCAACACCCTGATGCCCGGTCCGTTCCTCACCGATATCAGCAAGGCGTGGAACTTACGCGGGACGAACCCGTTCGCCGCTCACCCCCTGGGGCGGGCCGGCGAGCCCGCGGAGATCGTTGGTGCGGCACTGTTTCTGATGTCGGACGCGTCCAGCTTCACCACCGGGTCGATTCTGCGCGCCGACGGCGGTCTGCCGTCCTAGCGCTAGGGGGTGATGATGTTGAACTTGGGATCCGGTCTGTCGAGCACGCCGAGCAGTGCCTGAAGGGCACTGGCATCGCCGGTTACCTCCAGTCCCGGCGAGGCGAAATCGCCTGCGGCGGCGGCCATCAGCCGCATCTTGGCGGCCAGGGTCACTGTTGCGTCAGCGGTCGACGGGTCAGCCGGACGTTTACGCTGGACCAGAACGCCGTTGCGCAGGGTCAGCCGGTAGTTGGCGGCGAGATCGGCGAACGTCACATCAAGTGCGAGATCTAGATCCCAGGCGCGAGGGCCGTTTATCGAGATCGCGAAGATGTCGAACATCTGCTCGGGGGTGAGTTGACTGAGCATTGTCGCGGACGTGGTGGTCACCGGCGTACCGAAGTTTCCGTCCCGCAGTTCAGTTGCCCCGGACAGGAAGAAGTTGCGCCAGGTCGCGCATTCGGCGCCGTAGCCGAGTTGTTCAAGGGTATCGGCGTACAACTGCCGCGCGCCCGCGTGGTTCTCGTCAGTAAAGATCCCGTGGTCGAGAAGTGTTGCTGCCCAACGATAATCACCGGAGTCAAAAGCTTCCCGGGCAAGGTCCACCACGCGGTCGATCCCGCCGATCGCCGCGACGTAGCGTTGCGCCGCCGCCTCGGGCGGATGCTGCCAAAGCCGGCCGGGATTGCCATCGAACCACCCCATGTAGCGCTGGTACACGGCCTTGACGTTGTGGCTGACCGAGCCGTAGTAGCCGTGAGTGTGCCAAGCCCGTTCCAGCGCCGGCGGCATGGCGAAGTTCTCGGCGATCTCGATGCCGGTGTAGCCCTGATTGAGTTGGCGAAGCGTCTGATCGTGCAGGTAGGAGTAGAGATCACGTTGCAGGCCAAGGAATTCCACGATCCGCTCCTGACCCCACGTCGGCCAGTGATGTGAGGCGAACGCGACGTCGGTGCGGTCGGCGAAGCTGTCGATGGCCTCGGTGAGATATCCCGACCAGGCTCGCGGGTCGCGCACCAGAGCTCCCCGCAGGGTGAGCAGGTTGTGCAAATTGTGGGTGGTGTTCTCAGCCATGCACAAGGCGCGGAAGCGCGGGAAGTAGAAGTGCATTTCAGCCGGCGCCTCGGTTCCGGGCGCCATCTGGAATTCGATCTGAATTCCGTCGATGGTGTGCACCTCACCGGTCGTGGTGATGTCGAGGGTCGGCACGATGACCGCGATCTCACCGGTCGAGGTGTTCTGCCCGAGCCCGCACCCCACCTGGCCACGCGGCCCGCGGTCGAGCAGTGCGCCGTACATGTAGGAGGCCCGGCGGGTCATCGCCGTGCCCGCGTAGATGTTCTCCTGCACGGCATGTCCGATGAAACCCTCGGGCGCCAGCACGGCGACCTGGCCGGCGTCGACCTCGGCCTGGGTGGTCACCCCGAGTACGCCACCGAAGTGATCCACGTGGCTGTGGGTGTAGATCACGGCGCGCACCGCACGGTCGCCGCGGTGCTGCCGGTACAGGGCCAGTGCGGCGGCTGCGGTCTCGGTTGAGATCAGCGGGTCGATGACGATCACACCGGTGTCGGACTCGATGAAGCTGATGTTGGAAAGGTCCAGACCGCGAACCTGATAGACGCCCTCGACGACCTCATAGAGGCCCTGTTTGGCGGCGAGTTGCGACTGTCGCCACAGACTGGGATGAACCGACGCCGGAGCCTGGCCGGACAGGAAGGCGTAGGAGTCGTTGTCCCAGACCACCCGGCCGTCGGCTGCTCTGATGACACACGGTTCCAGTGCGCCGAGAAACCCTCGGTCGGCATCATCGAAGTCGGCGGTGTCCTCGAACGGCAGCGAGCCTGTCAACTGTGTGTTCACGGTTTCGATGTGCGGTGTCGGGGCGTTGGATTGCATCAACGAATCCTTCCCTATCTCGGGCGGGTAAGCCATGATTGCGCCAGTGATCGCGCTGCTGCCCGGCCTGACCCGCCGCAACCTCGGCACCGAGGTGCTCGCCGGGATCACGCTGCTGGCGATCGCCCTGCCGTTGAACATCGGCTACGCCCAGATCGCCGGCCTGCCACCGAGCGCCGGTCTGTACGCGCTGGTGCTTCCCTCGGTCGTCTTCGCACTGCTGGCGTCCTCGCGGCACCTGGTGGCGGCCCCGGATGCGGCCGCCGCTGCTCTGGTGGGCTCGGCGCTGGCCGGACTCGCACCCGCCGGGAGCCAGCAGTACGCCTCGATGGCCGCCGCCCAGGCGTTTGTCGGCGGGGTGCTGTTCGTCGCGTGCTCGGTATTCCGCCTCGGCTTCCTGGCCGACTTCCTGTCCAAGCCGATCCTGATCGGATTCGTCGGCGGCCTGGCCACCGACATCCTGTTAAGCCAAATCGCCAAGATGATGGGTATCAGGGTGCCCAGCGGCGCGGAGTTCTTCGAACGACTTGTTGCACTGGTCACCAAACTCTCCCAGGTGCACTGGTGGTCGCTGGCATTGAGCCTGGCCGCGGTCGCCGTACTGGTCCCGGCTCGGCGTCGGCTGCCCACCGTGCCGTGGGCATTGATCGTCCTGGTCGCGGCGACCGTCGCATCGGGTGTCCTGCACCTGCCGGACCACGGTGTGGCGGTGCTGGGTTCGGTGCCGTCCGGGCCGCCCGTCCTGGCGTTTCCGCAACTGAACTGGCACCAGTGGGTGGCGGTCATTCTGCCGGCCATTGCGATCACGATGGTCACCGTCGGGGAGGGACTGCTGCTCGCCCGCGCCTACGCCGACAAGTACGGCTACCCCACCTCACCCAACCGTGACCTCCTAGCCTTCGGTGCGGCCAACATCGCCTCCGGGGTGTCCTCGGGGTTCACCGTCGGCTCGTCCACGTCGCGGGCGGCCGCGATGGACCAGTCCGGCTCACGCACCCAGCTTCCGTTGCTCGTGATGGCTGCGGGAGCGCTGGCGCTATTGCTGTTCGGCGCCGACCTGCTTGCCGGAATTCCCTCCCCGGCGATCGGCGCGATCGTCGGGGTATCGGTGGTCAAGCTGATGGGCATCGGTGAACTGCGGCATCTGTGGCAGCTGTCCCGATTCGAATTCCTAGTCGCCATAACCTGTTTCGCCGGCGTACTGCTGATCGGCCCGCTCGCCGGGCTCGTGCTGGCCTTCATCCTGTCGCTGATCAACCTGCTGCGGAAGGCGGCCCGCCCGGCGATCGACGTGCTGGAGGGCTCCGACGACCCGCACGTCTCACTGACGGCCTCGGACGACGGCGACGGCGAGACGGTGCCCGGGGTGATCGCGATGCGCTTCGCCGCGCCGATCTTCTTCGGCAACGCCCAAACGCTCAGTGCGTCGATCCGGCGCCTGGTGACCCAGGCTCCCCACCCGGTCACGGCCTTCATCCTCGATATGGAAGGAGTCACCGACGTCGACGTGACCGGCGCCGAGGCCTTGGCGAAGGAACAGCAGTGGCTGCAGGGCCAGGGCATCATCTTCGCCTACTCGCGGGTGCGCCCGCAGTTGCTCGCCAACCTGGACCGGATGCATCTTCTACAGGGGCACAACGTATTCGAGACAAACCGCGCCGCGGTCGCGGCACTGCGCTCGCCTTAGCCGGCGGATCTCGCCGCAGGCAACCGCACGGCGAACTCGGTGTGACCACGCTCGCTGTTCAGGGTGATGCTGCCCTGGTGCGCGCGCACCACCGCAGACACGATTGCCAGACCCAGCCCGGTCGAGCCGTACCGGTGTGAACGGGACGTGTCAGCGCGGGCAAAGCGCTCGAACACCTCGGCCTGCAAGGCATTCGGGATGCCTGGTCCGTCGTCGACAACACGCAGCAGCACAGTGCCGGCGTCGCGGCTCACCGACACCGTGACCGACGTGCCGGGCGGGGTGTGGACGCGCGCGTTGGCAATTAGGTTGGCTACCACCTGATGCAGCCGGGCCCCGTCTCCGACGACGAGGACGGGTTCGGGCGGCAGTTCGAGTTTCCATTGGTGGCCGGGTCCGGCGGCGTGGGCGTCACTGACGGCGTCGACACACAACCGCGACAGGTCGACCGGTTGGCGTTCCAGCGGCCGGCCCGAGTCCAGTCGGGCCAGCAGCAGCAGATCTTCGACCAGGTGTGTCATCCGGTCGGCCTCGGATTCAACCCGTCCCATCGCATGCGCAACGTCAGCGGGCACCTCGGCCCGTTTCCGTTGTGCCAGTTCGGTATAGCCGCGGATCGCGGCTAACGGTGTCCGTAGTTCGTGGCTGGCGTCGGCAACGAACTGCCGTACCCGGCTCTCGCTGGCCTGGCGGGTGGACAGTGCGGCGGCAATGTGGTCGAGCATCCGGTTCACTGCCAAGCCGAGCCTGCCGACTTCGGTGTGGGGGTT
>CAMCWJ010000047.1 GCA_945882475.1 Bifidobacterium breve | reverse complement strand
TGAACCTGATCGAGAAGTTCAAGGCCGACGGTGCCGAGATCACCGCACAGGTGTTCGCCCGGCCGATCGGCCTGGTGATCGGCCTGGAGCTGACCGCGAACCCGTTCGTGCTGTACCCGAGCTACCAGGAGATCGCTGATCTACCCCTGGCCGAGCGAGTGGCCGAAATGCGCAAACCTGAAGTGCGCAGGCGCATCCTGGCCGACCGGCCCGGGGTGGGACACCCGTTCATGTACTTCGCGCAGTCCTGGGAGTGGATGTTCCCGCTCGACGAGCGACCGGACTACGAACCCGCCCGCGAAGACAGCATCCTGGCCCGGGCGGCGGCCCGCGGGGTCAGCCCCCTCGAGGAGGCCTACGACCGCCTGCTCGACGACGACGGGCACGCCATGATGATGGTGGCGCTGGCCAACTACGAGAACAACTCGCTGGATACCGTCGCCGAGTTGATGCTCCGCGACGACGTGGTGCTGGGTCTGGGCGACGGCGGTGCGCACTACGGGATGATCTGCGACGCGAGCTATCCGACCTTCGTGTTGGCGCACTGGGCGCGCGACCGTGCCTCGGGTCGGCTCAGCGTGGCCGAGGCGGTGCGCCGGTTGACGTCGGTGCCCGCGCGGGTGGCCGGCCTGTCCGACCGTGGCCGAATCGCGTTGGGCTACAAGGGCGATCTCAACATCATCGACCACGCGGGCCTGAGCCTGCATCGGCCGGTCATCGCCCACGACCTGCCCGGTGGCGGACGCCGCCTGGACCAGAGCGCGGACGGCTACGTCGCCACCGTGGTCTCCGGTGAGGTGATCGCCGAGAACGGCGTGCCGACGCCGGCCCGGCCGGGTCGGCTGATCCGCGGCCGGCGACCTGCGCCGGTCGCCTGATGAGCGTCAAGGTCGATCTCGCGGGGTTGGCGAAGGCGCTGGCCGACTACTCGTTCGCCTATCTGCTCACCGTCGGCGACGATTTCCGACCGCACGCAGTCGCCGTCGACCCGGTGCTGCGCGACGGGGTGCTCGACGTCGGCCGGATCGGTGCAACGACGAGTACCAACGCGGCGGCGCACCCGGCCGTCACGCTGGTGTGGCCGCCCTCGGAGGCCGGCGGTTACTCGCTGATCGTTGACGGCCGCGGCCTGCTCCCCGATGGGGGCGCAACGCTGAGCGTGACCCCGACCCGCGCGGTCCTGCATCGGCCGGCTGAGCCGTCGGCCGACGAGCACCTACACGATTGCGTGCCGCTGAAGCAGACCTGACCCCGAGTGTGGGGACTGTGCACTTTTTTGCCCCAGAGTCTGTGCATAGGACCCACAGTCGGCGCTAAGCCGGGCAGCCCGCCGCCCGCAGCTTGGCCCCAACCCGGTCGAGGATGACCTGCGGCCGCGACATCATCTGCGCGTTCACTCGCACGACCACCCAACCCCGCTCCTCCAGCAGGGCGATCCGCTCCAGATCCCATGACCGCTGCTTCGGGTCGACCCAGTGCTGTATCCCGTCGTACTCGACAGCGACTCGCCATTGGCGCCAGCCCATGTCAACCCGAATGTGGAGGTCTCGAAAAGCGATCTGGGTCTGCGGCGGCGGAAGCCCGCCACGCACGAGCAGCAGCCTCAGTCGACTTTCCTGCGGCGATTCCGCACCTGCGTCAGCCAGCGCCAGAACGCGACGTAGCCCCGCCACCCCCCGTGCGCCGGCATTAAGGTCGGCGAGAGCCGATACGTTGGCAATCCCGACACCGGTGGCGTTCAGCAAGGCGTCGATCAACGGAACCGCACGCGTCACCGGACGACTGCGACCCAGGTCGAACGCCGTGCGGGCAGGGGTCGTACAGCGCATCCCGTCGACCAAGCAGATCTGGTTGATCCCGACAGCCCAGGTGTGCACGACGATGCCGGACGGGGCATGTCGATCGGCCCGGACGACCTCCGCCGGGGCAGACGGATCAAGCCACTTGGTGCCAAGCACTGCCGCAGCCGACAGACCGCACAGGGTCGCCCCCGTCGACAACCATGCTGCCCGGGCCCGGATCCGCGCGGTCAACTCCACCTCGCGCGGGAGGTAGACGTCGCGGTAGATCGCGCGGTTGGCGCGAACAAGGCCGCGCCGGGTGTATTCGCCACGGCGGACCGCCGCGCTGCCAATGAAAGGTTCCACGGCCGGAACTTTCGCGACCCTGACCGACGAGTGTGGGCGCCCTGCACGGGATACGGCCTCCAGGTGTGCATGGAGCCCACACTGGGGAAACGAAAAGTGCCCGGGCCCCTGAGGGGCCGGGCACTTTTCGTGAAAGCGACTTTAGAAGTCCATGCCGCCCATGCCACCGGTCGGGTCGCCCGCGGGTGCGGACGCCTTCTCCGGCTTGTCGGCGACGACGGCCTCCGTCGTCAGGAACAACGCCGCGATGCTCGCCGCGTTCTGCAGCGCCGAGCGGGTGACCTTGACCGGGTCGGCGACGCCGGCCTTGAGCAGGTCCTCGTACTCGTTGGTCGCGGCATTCAGACCGGTTCCGGACGGGGAGTTGCGCACCTTCTCGGCGACAACACCCGGCTCCAGGCCGGCATTGAAGGCGATCTGCTTCAGCGGTGCCTCGAGCGCAACACGCACGATGTTGGCACCGGTGGCCTCGTCACCGGTCAGGTGCAGCTCATCGAGCGCCGGAGCCGACTGCAGCAGAGCCACGCCACCACCGGCGACGATGCCCTCTTCGACCGCAGCCTTGGCGTTGCGGACCGCGTCTTCGATGCGGTGCTTGCGCTCCTTGAGCTCCACCTCGGTGGCAGCTCCGGCCTTGATCACCGCAACACCGCCGGCCAGCTTGGCCAGCCGCTCCTGCAGCTTCTCGCGGTCGTAGTCGGAGTCGGAGTTCTCGATCTCGGCGCGGATCTGCGCGACCCGTCCGGCGATGGCCTCGGAATCCCCGGCGCCCTCGACGATGGTGGTCTCGTCCTTGGTGACGACGACCTTGCGGGCCTGACCGAGCAGTGCGACGTCGGCGGTCTCCAGGGAAAGGCCGACCTCCTCGCTGACGACCCGACCACCGGTGAGGATGGCCATGTCCTGCAGCATCTCCTTGCGACGGTCACCGAAGCCCGGCGCCTTGACGGCGACGGACTTGAAGGTGCCACGGATCTTGTTGACAACCAGCGTGCTCAGCGCCTCGCCCTCAACGTCCTCGGCGATGATCAGCAGCGGCTTGCCGGACTGAATGACCTTCTCCAGCAACGGAAGCAGATCCTTGACCGTCGAGATCTTGGAGCTGACCAGCAGGATGTAGGGATCCTCCAGGACGGCTTCCTGACGCTCGGCATCGGTCACGAAGTAGCCCGAGATGTAGCCCTTGTCGAAGCGCATGCCCTCGGTGAGCTCAAGCTGCAGTCCGAAGGTGTTGGACTCCTCGACGGTGATGACACCTTCGTTGCCAACCTTGTCCATGGCCTCGGCGATCAGGTCGCCGATGGTCTGGTCACCGGCGGAGATGCCGGCGGTGGCAGCGATCTGCTCCTTGGTCTCGACCTCTTTGGCCGACTTCAGCAGCGTCTCGGTGATCTTCTCGACGGCCTTCTCGATGCCGCGCTTAAGGCCGAGCGGGTTGGCGCCGGCCGCGACGTTGCGCAGACCTTCGCGAACCAGAGCCTGGGCGAGCACCGTGGCGGTGGTCGTTCCGTCGCCGGCGACGTCGTCGGTCTTCTTGGCGACTTCCTTGACCAGTTCCGCACCGATCTTCTCGTACGGGTCCTCGAGTTCGATCTCCTTGGCGATGGACACGCCATCGTTGGTGATCGTGGGAGCGCCCCACTTCTTCTCGAGAACGACGTTGCGACCCTTGGGGCCCAACGTGACCTTGACCGCGTCAGCCAGGGCGTTCAGGCCCCGCTCGAGGCCGCGGCGAGCCTCTTCGTCGTACGCAATAATCTTGGACATTGCGAGGTGAATCCTCCGATGGGGGGTTACACGTCTTCGGCCGGGCTCAGTGCCCGCGACGGACGACCGTGGCTGTGTTGACCCCGGTCTCACCGTCCCGACCTGGCACTCACCAGTCGCGAGTGCCAACTCCAATTATTAGCACTCGGGACCCTCGAGTGCAAGATCGTTCGCCCCCGGACATACCCCCGGACACGCCCCCGCGACGCGCCGGTGACCCGGATCCGGTTGGGCTAGAGTCCATCTCGATCAGGAGGGAGTCCCGGGTGCAGGCAGTTGATGCGCCCAGCACCCGGGCTTTGCGGGGCTGGCAGCGGCGGGCACTGGTGCGCTACCTGTCGGCCAGACCGCGGGACTTCCTGCTGGTGGCCACCCCCGGGGCGGGCAAAACCGCCTTCGCCCTGCGCATCGCCGGCGAACTGCTGGCCGACGGCACCGTCGAACGCCTCACCGTGGTGGTGCCCACCGAGCATCTCAAGACGCAGTGGGCCGAGGCGGGCACGCAGGCCGGTATCTCGCTGGATCCCCGGTTCTCCAACTCCGGTGCCCTGACCTCGGACGACTATGACGGCGTGGTCGTGACCTACGCCCAGGTGGCCAGCCACCCGATGCGGCACCGGGTGCGCACCGAGAACCGTCGCACCCTGGTCATCTTCGACGAGATCCACCACGGCGGGGACGCCAAGAGTTGGGGCGAGGGCATCCGGGAGGCCTTCGACGACGCCACCCGCCGACTGGCACTGACCGGCACGCCGTTCCGCAGCGACGACAGCGCCATCCCGTTCGTGACCTATGTCCCCGACGGGCAGGGCCTGGCGCGCTCGATGGCCGACCACACCTATGGATACGCCGACGCACTCGCCGACGGGGTGGTCCGCCCGGTTGTTTTCCTGGCGTACTCCGGTGAGGCCCGGTGGCGCACCGGCGCCGGTGAGGAACACTCCGCCCGGCTGGGCGAGCCGCTGACCGTCGAGCAGACCGCCCGGGCCTGGCGCACCGCGCTGGATCCCGATGGGGAGTGGATGCCCGCGGTGATCCGAGCGGCCGATACCCGGCTGAGCCAGTTACGCGACGACGGGATGCCGGATGCGGGCGGCATGGTGATCGCCTCCGACCAGACCGCGGCGCGGGCGTACGCCGGCCTGCTGACGGCGATCACCGGCGAGCCACCCGCCCTGGTGCTCTCCGACGACCCGGGTTCATCGGACCGGATCGGCGAGTTCTCCCGCGGCTCAAGCCGGTGGCTGGTGGCGGTCCGGATGGTCTCCGAAGGCGTTGACATCCCCCGACTGGCCGTGGGCGTTTACGCCACCAGTGCCTCCACCCCGCTGTTCTTCGCCCAGGCCGTCGGCCGCTTCGTGCGCTCCCGCACGCCCGGGGAGACCGCCAGCATCTTCCTGCCGTCGGTGCCGTCGCTGCTTGGTCTGGCCAGCGAGCTGGAGGCGCAGCGCAACCACGTGCTGGGCAAGCCGCACCGGGAGTCCTTCTCCGACGATGCACCGGTCGAGGCCCGCCGCACCGAACCCGGGGATCCCGACTCGGGTTTCCAGTCGCTGGGCTCGGACGCCGAACTCGACCAGGTGATCTTCGACGGGGCCTCGTTCGGCACCGCCACCCCGGCCGGCAGTGCCGAGGAGGCCGACTACCTCGGCATCCCGGGCCTGCTCGACGCCGACCAGATGCGCGACCTGCTGCGCCGCCGCCAGGACGAGCAGCTGACCGTCCGCAGCCGCGAAGCCGGAACCGACGAGGCACCGCGGACCACCCACGGCCAGCTCCGCGAACTGCGCCGCGAACTCAACGCCCTGGTGGCGGCCAATCACCACCGCACCGGCAGAACGCACGGCTGGATCCACAACGAGCTGCGCAGGCTGTGCGGCGGTCCGCCGATCGCGGCCGCCAACCGGGAGCAGTTGCAGGCGCGCATCGACGCGGCCCGTGGGTTGCAGACCTAGCGTTCTTAGAGCCCCAGCAGCGTGGGCAGGTCAGCCACCGAATCGATGACGTGATCGGGCTGCATCGCGAATTCGTCTGCGGCCCAACGCTCCAACGTCTCCTGGCGGAACTTGCCGGTGCGGACCAGCACGCCGGTCATGCCGACCACCTGGGCGGCCAAGACGTCGTTGTTGAGATCGTCGCCGACCATGTATATCTCCTCGGGATCCGCGCCCAGACGGGTGGCGGCGGCAAGGAAACCCGCCGGCGCCGGCTTTCCCACCGCGGTGGCACTACGGCCGGAGGCCTCCTCCATCCCGATCAGGTACATGCCGGTGTCGATGCGAAGGCCCTCGTCGGTGTCCCAGGCGGTGCTGCGATGCATCGCCACCACCGGCACGCCCTGGGTCATCCACTCGTAGACCCGGCTGAGCGTGCGGTGGCTGTACTCCGGACCCGCACCGCCGAGCAGGATCACGTCGGGCGGTTCCGGTTCCGGGTCGACGATGATGTCCAGTCCGGGCATGTCCTCGGTGATGTCGCCACTGTTGACCAGCAGGCAGCGCGCGCCCGGGTAGCGGGCTCGGACGTACTCGGCGGTCAGCAGGGCGGCGGTGATCACCTCGTCGGGTCGCACCGGCATCCCCGCCGCCTCCAGGGCGGCGGCGATCTGACGCCGACTCAAGGTCGTGGTGTTGGTCAGGTAGCAGACCGCGACCTGATGATCGGCCAGCACCCGCAACGCATCCGGGGCGCCGGTGACGGGCTGCCAGGAGGTCACCAGGACGCCGTCGATGTCGAAAAGCACTCCGCCGACGGCCATGCTGCAGACATTAGGCCCACCGCACCCCGAACGGGAGGTCGCCGTAATGTTGGGCCCATGACTTGGACTGAGACAGACGTTCCCGATGAGAGCGGCCGGGTTGCCATCGTCACCGGCTCCAACACCGGCCTCGGTTACGACACCGCCCGCGTCCTCGCCGCCCGCGGCGCGAAGGTGGTGATGGCGGTTCGCGATACCGCCAAGGGCGAGGCGGCGGCCGCCCGGATTCGGGGAATCACCCCGCGCGCCGACGTGACGGTGCACAAGCTGGATCTGGGTTCGCTGGATTCGGTGCGCACGGCCTCCGCCGAACTCGCCGCGGCCTACCCCCGCATCGACCTGCTGATCAACAACGCCGGGGTGATGTATCCGCCCAAGCAGAGCACCGCCGACGGTTTCGAGTTGCAGTTCGGCACAAACCATCTCGGTCATTTCGCACTCACCGGATTGCTGCTGAAGAACATGCTGTCGGTGGACGGGTCGCGGGTGGTGGCGGTGGCCAGCATCGCGCATAGAATCAAGGCCAAGATCGACTTCGCGGATCTGCAGTGGGAGCACCGCCGCTACGACCGGGTGGCCGCCTACGGACAGTCCAAGCTGGCCAACCTGATGTACGCCTACGACCTTCAGCGCCGGCTGTCGGCAGCGAATGCGAAGACCATCTCGGTGGCGGCCCATCCTGGTGTCGCCGCCACCGAACTGGTCCGACACGTCCCCGGGGCGAGCCTGCCCGGCGTCAGCTGGCTGTCCGGGCGGCTGCTGAACACCTCCGAACTGGGCGCGCTGCCAACCCTGCGGGCGGCCACCGATCCCGCTGTCCGGGGCGGGCAGTACTGGGGTCCGGACGGATTCAAGGAACTCCGCGGCTACCCCAAGCTCGTCGACTCCAGCACGCAGTCCCATGACACGGCGATCCAGGATCGGCTGTGGACGGTGTCCGAGGAGCTCACCGGCGTCACCTACCCGGTCTAGGAACTCCCGGGATGCGCACGGTCGAGGAGCATCAGCGCGTCGTGGCCGGGTTGATCTCGCCGCGTCCGGTGGCTGAGGTCGCACTCGCCGCCGCCGACGGTCTGGTGCTCGCCGCCGACGTCGTCGCGCCGATCCCGCTGCCGGTGTTCGACAACTCCGCCATGGACGGCTACGCGGTCCACGCCGAGGACGTCGCAAGCGCAGCCGCCGATCATCCGGTGACACTTGTTGTGGCCGAGGATATTCCGGCCGGGCGGACCGATGAGCTGACATTGGTGCCGCACACGGCGCACCGCATCATGACCGGAGCGCCGGTGCCGGCCGGCGCAACCGCCGTGGTTCCGGTGGAATCCACCGATGCCGGCACCGCGACGGTCAAGATCTCCGCCGCGCCGCAGCCCGGCCAGAACATCCGAACGGCCGGCAACGACGTGGCCGCCGGCACCACGGTGCTGCACGCGGGCCAGGTGCTCACGCCGGCGGCGCTGGGCCTGGCGGCCGCGCTGGGTATCGCCGCGTTACCGGTGCTGCCCCGATTGCGGGTGCTGGTGGTCTCGACCGGCTCGGAACTGGTGGCCGCAGGGGTGGCGCTACAACCCGGACAGATCTACGAGTCCAACGCGGTCATGCTCGCGGCCGCGGTGCGCGAGGCCGGCGCCGAGGTGGTCGCCGTGGTCACCTGCGACGACGACGTCGAGCGATTCAGCGCGGTGCTGGACACCCACGCCGGGGCGGCCGATCTGATCATCACCTCTGGCGGGGTCAGCGCCGGTGCCTACGAGGTGGTCAAGGATGCCTTCGGCGACAGCGGCTCCGGCGGTGTCGAGTTCGTCAAGGTCGCCATGCAGCCCGGCATGCCGCAGGGGGCCGGGCGGACGGCGGACGGCTGCGCAATCGTGACCCTGCCCGGCAACCCGGTCAGCGCGCTGGTCTCCTTCGAGGTTTTCGTCCGGGCCGCACTGCGCGCCGCGATGGGGTTGCCGCAGCCGCTGCGGCCCCGACGGCACGCGGTCCTGAGCGAGTCGCTGACCTCGCCGGCGGGCAAGCGGCAGTTCCGCCGCGGCGTCTACGACCCAACCGACGGCACCGTCGCCACCTACGGCCCGCCGGCGTCGCACCACCTGCGCTGGCTGGCCTCGGCCAACTGCCTGCTCGAGATCGGCGAGGACGTCACCGAGATCGCGGCGGGCGAGGGGGTCAGCGTGTGGGATCTGCACCCGTAGAATCGCGATAAATGGCCAGACGTCCCGCCGACTCCACGCAGTCCGGCCCGCAGCGAATGCTCGCCCTGGTGCGATCCTCGGTTCCGCCGGTGCACCCGGCCGGGTACGGGTTCATCTCCGCGGGTCTGGCCGTGGCCGTCGCGGGCCGCCACCATCGCTGGCTGCGCCGGGCCGGACTGGCCGCAGCCGCGGCGAATGCCGGGTTCTTCCGGCACCCGGCCCGCACCCCGCCGAGCAGACCGGGCGTGGTCGTCGCGCCCGCCGACGGGTTGGTCTGCCTGGTGGACACCGCGCCGCCGCCGGCCGAGTTGGGTCTCGGTGCCGAGCCGGTCCCTCGGATCAGCATTTTCCTGTCCCTGCTCGACGCCCATGTGCAGCGTGTTCCGGTTGGCGGTGAGGTGCTGGCAGTCGTCCACCGCCCCGGCAGTTTCCATTCCGCGGACCTGGCCGCCGCGAGTGCGGAGAATGAGCGCAACAGCGTGCTGCTGCGCACGCCGGAAGGACTTCAGGTGGCGGTTGTGCAGATTGCCGGATTGATCGCCCGGCGCATCGTCTGCGATCTCACGGTGGGTGACACCGTGCGGATCGGCGACACCTACGGTCTCATCCGGTTCGGATCGCGGCTGGACACCTACCTGCCCGCGGGCTCGGAACTGCTGATCGAGCCCGGCCAGCGCGCGCTGGCCGGCGAGACCGTACTGGCGCGGCTGCCATGACCCAACCCCGAACCCAACCCCGCCGTGGGTTGCGCATACTGCCCAGCGCGACCACCGTGCTGGCGATCTGTGCGGGCCTCACATCGATCAAGTTCGCCCTCGACGGACGCCCGCACATCGCACTGGCCCTGATCGGCGCGGCCGCGGTTCTGGACGGCATCGACGGCGGCATCGCCCGCGCCCTGCACGCGCAGTCCCCGATGGGCGCCGAGATCGACTCGCTGGCCGATGCGGTCAACTTCGGCGTCGCGCCCGCTCTGGTCATCTACATCTCCATGCTGCCGACCTCGCCGATCGGCTGGATCTTCGTGCTGCTCTACGCCGTGTGCGTCGTTCTGCGGCTGGCCCGGTTCAACGCACTGCTCGACGACGACACCCGGCCCGCCTACACCCGGCCATACTTCGTGGGCATGCCCGCGCCGTGCGGCGCAGTGGGCGCGAACGGCCCGCTGGCGGCAATGCTGCAGTTCGGCCAGGGGTGGTGGACATCCCAGTGGTTCCTCTGCGTGTGGCTGGCCGCCAACTCACTGCTGCTGGTCAGTCGCGTTCCGACGCTGGCCCTGAAATCCGTGTCGGTGCCGGCCAACGCCGCACCACTGCTGCTGGCCCTGATCGCCGGAGCAGCCGCGGGCCTGCTGCTGTTCCCGTACGTCCTGGTGCTGCTGATCATCGCGGGCTATCTGCTGATCATCCCGTTCACCATCCGCAGCCAGCGCTGGGTGGCCGCCCGCCCGGAGGCATGGGACGTCAACCCGCGCCAACGGCGCCAGGCGCGCCGGGAGGCGCGCCGTGCCGGGCACCCGAACCGACGGTCGACGGCCCGACTGGGCCTGCGCAAACCAGGAGGCTGAACCGTGTCCACATCTGACGGTCCCGAATTGACGACCACCAAACCCGGGCTGGCGTCCACCCTGACGCTCACCGCCCGGCTCAACACCGCGGCACTGGACTCCCGCCGGGGCGTCGTGCGGTTACATCCGGAAGCCATTGCGGCACTGGGTATTCGCGAATGGGACGCGGTGTCGCTCACGGGATCACGCACCACTGCGGCCGTGGCCGGGGTGGCACCGGCCGGTACGCCGGCGGGGACCGCGCTGCTCGATGACGTCACGCTGTCCAACGCCGGACTGCGGGAGGACTCGGCCGTTCTGGTGGCACCGGTCACGGTATACGGCGCCCGGTCGGTGACGCTGAGCGGTTCGGCGCTGGCCACCCGGTCGGTGTCGTCGGCGACCCTGCGCCAGGCCCTGCTGGGCAAGGTGCTCACCGTCGGGGACACCGTGTCCCTGCTGCCGCGGGACCTGGGTCCGGGCACCTCGACGTCGGCAGCAAGTTCGGCGCTGACGGCCTCGGTGGGCATCACCTGGACCTCGGAACTGCTGACGGTCACCGGAACCGACCCGGCCGGGCCGGTATCGGTGCAGCCGAACTCCTCGGTCACCTGGGGCGACGGCGCCACAGCTGCGACCGGTTCGACGCCGGCGGTCAGCCCGCCCACGCAGTGGCCCGAGGAGCCCCCGGTCAGCATCGACGACCTCAAGGGTCAGCACGTTCAGGCCGGCCGGCTCTCGGAGTGGCTCAAGCTCGCCCTCGACGAACCGGCACTGCTGGAGAAGCTTGGTGCCAAGCCGAATCTGGGCGTGCTGGTCACCGGCCCGGCGGGAGTCGGCAAGGCCCGGCTGGTGCACGCGGTGTGCGCGGGCCGTCGGTTGGTTGACCTGGACGGCCCCGACACCGGCGCGCTGGCAGCCACCGAGCGCCACCAGGCGGTGGCCCGGGCGGTGGCCGATGTCATCAACGGCGGCGGCGTGCTGCTGGTCACCGACATCGACGCGTTGCTGCCCGAACCACCCGAGCCGGTCGCGACGATGATTCTGAGCGAGCTACGCAAGGCGGTCGCGGCCCCCGGCGTCGCCCTGGTCGCCACCTCGCAGGCCCCGGACACGGTGGATCCGCGGCTGCGCGCACCGGACCTGTGCGATCGGGAACTCGGCTTGAGCCTGCCCGACGGCGCCACCCGTAAGGCGCTCCTGGAGGTACTGCTGCGCAACGTCCCGGCCGAAGACCTCAGGCTGGACGAAATCGCCGACCGCACACCTGGATTCGTGCGGGCCGATCTGGCCGCTCTGGTGCGCGAGGCGGCCCTTCGGGCTGCAGCGAGGGCCAGCGAGGACGGTAAGTCGCCCGCCCTGACCCAGGAGGACTTCACCGGCGCACTCACCGTGATCCGGCCGCTGTCGCGGTCGAGCACCGAGGAATGGTCGATCGGTTCGGTGACCCTCGAGGACGTCGGCGACATGGTGTCGACCAAGCAGGCGCTCACCGAGGCGGTGCTGTGGCCGCTGCAACATCCCGAGACCTTCGCCCGACTCGGGGTGGATCCCCCGCGGGGAGTGCTGCTCTACGGACCACCCGGGGTGGGAAAGACGTTCGTGGTCCGGGCACTCGCCAGTTCGGGACGGTTGAGCGTGCACGCCGTCAAGGGCGCGGAACTGATGGACAAGTGGGTGGGGTCCTCGGAGAAGGCAGTGCGTGAGTTGTTCCGCCGGGCTCGGGATTCGGCACCGTCGCTGATCTTCCTCGACGAGATCGACGCTTTGGCGCCGCGGCGCGGACAGAGCTTCGACTCCGGCGTGACCGACCGCGTGGTGGCCGCGCTGCTAACCGAGATGGACGGCATCGAGCCGCTGCGCGACGTCGTCGTACTCGGTGCCACCAACCGGCCGGATCTGATCGATCCGGCACTGCTGAGGCCGGGCCGGATGGAGCGTCTGGTGTTCGTCGAACCCCCCGACGCCGACGCGCGGCACGAGATCCTCAAAACCGCCGGCAAGTCGGTGCCGTTGAGCGCGGAGGTCGATCTGGGAGAACTCGCGGCACAGCTGGACGGCTACAGCGCCGCCGACTGCGTGGCGTTGCTGCGCGAGGCCGCATTGACCGCGATGCGCCGCTCGATCGACGCAGCCGACGTCACAGCAGCCGACCTGGCCAAGGCCCGCGAGACCGTGCGGCCGTCACTGGACCCAACGCAGATCGAGTCGCTGCGCGCCTTTGCAGATAATCGCTAGTTCATGTTCCAGGGTTCGCTGTAAGTGGTGACGCTGTCACCACTTTGGGAGATCAACCG
>CAMCWJ010000046.1 GCA_945882475.1 Bifidobacterium breve | reverse complement strand
CGATGCCTGCCGATTGCCCACCCGGCACGCCGACGCGGCTACGCCGTAGTTCGCCGATCGGCCCGTATCGTTTTTTCCGTGATACCCCTGCCTCGGGCATGGCTGCTCACAAGCGCACTGCTCCTCGGTTGTGTGGCCGGCCAGATCGCCGCGGTCGCCGCTTCGTTGGCCCTCGACGTCAACCTGCGCCCTGACGTCGTGGTGGCACTGGTCATCGGGATCCCGAGCACCCTGGGCCTGCTGATCGTGCTGTGCTCCGGCCAGCGATGGGTGACCGCACTGGGAGCCTTTGTCCTGGCCATGGCACCGGGGTGGCTGTCGGTACTGCTGCTGATACAGGTGGTTTCGCTGTGACCGACACCAGTACCGGTTCAGATCTGACGCCGATGTTCGCCACCGGCGGCCAGCCCGCCCAGTCGTCTAACACCGCGCCGCACCCGTCGCCCATCTTCGACACCGGACCGCACCCGAATCCCTTGCAGCCGATCGAAGAGATTCCTGACGCCGTCGTCCCGCAGGCCTTCAGTGAACTTGAGACTGTCGACACCGGTGAATTCCGGCGCGCGGTCACCGGGTACATCGAGCCCGTCGCGGTGGCCGCGACGCCGGTCGCGGTGCCCGGTTCCCAGCAGTTCGTCAAGCGCTGGCAGTTCGCGCTCGTGGTGGTCGGGGTGTGGGTGGTGGGCGCCGCCGCCGGGCTGGGCCTTTACTACTGGTGGTACACCGCGCTGGACAAACCCCTGCCGGTGTTCGGCATTCTGCTGTACCTGGCCCTGTGCATGGTGGCCAGCCTGTTGGTCTCGATGGTTCCCAACCGGCCACAGTTGACTGCGCTGGCGATCGCCCTGATGGCGGTGCCCTTGGCGTCGACCGCTGCCGCCGCCGTCCTGCACGGTGCCTACTTCTTCGAATGGATCGCCCGCCCAGCGCTAGGGTAGCGACGTGACTCACTTTGACGTCGTCGTCCTCGGGGCGGGACCGGGCGGATATGTCGCCGCGATCCGTTGCGCCCAGCTCGGTCTGAACACCGCAATCGTCGAGCCGCAGTACTGGGGCGGGGTCTGCCTCAACGTCGGCTGCATCCCCTCCAAGGCGTTGCTGCGCAACGCCGAGTTGGCCCACATCGTCACCAAGGAAGCCGCCACCTTCGGCATCAGCGGGCAGGTGAGCTTCGACTTCGGCGCCGCGTTCGACCGCAGCCGCAAGGTCGCCGACGGCCGCGTCGCCGGCGTGCACTTCCTGATGAAGAAGAACAAGATCACTGAGATCAACGGCTACGGGCGGTTCACCGACGCCAACACCCTGACCGTCGACCTCAACGGCGGCGGCACCGAGACGGTCACCTTCGCCAATGCGATCATCGCCACCGGCAGCAGCACCCGACTGATCCCCGGCACCGCACTGTCGGCGAACGTCGTCACCTACGAGGAGCAGATTCTCGACCGGGACCTGCCCGGGTCGATCATCATCGCCGGCGCCGGAGCCATCGGCATGGAATTCGCCTACATCATGAGCAACTACGGCGTCGACGTCACCATCGTCGAGTTCCTGCCGCGGGCGCTGCCCAACGAGGACGCTGAGGTCTCCAAGGAGATCGAGAAGCAGTACAAGAAACTCGGCGTGAAGATCCGCACCGGCACCAAGGTGGAGTCGATCACCGACGACGGCACGGCCGTGACCGTCGTCGTGAGCAAGGACGGTACGACCGAGGAACTGCGGGCCGACAAGGTGATGCAGGCCATCGGCTTCGCGCCCAACGTGGACGGCTACGGCCTCGAGGCCGCCGGGGTGGCGCTGACCGACCGTCGGGCTATCGGCATCGACGACTACATGCGCACCAACGTCGGGCACATCTACGCCATTGGCGACGTCACCGCCAAGCTGCAACTGGCCCACGTCGCCGAGGCGATGGCCGTGGTGGCCGCCGAGACCATCGGTGGTGCCGAGACCATGACGCTGGGCGACTACCGGATGATGCCCAGGGCGACGTTCTGTCAGCCCCAGGTCGCCAGCTTCGGGCTGACCGAAGAGCAGGCGCGCGATGAGGGCCATGACGTGAAGGTGGCCAAGTTCCCATTCAGCGCCAATGGCAAGGCGCATGGTCTGGCTGATCCGACCGGCTTCGTGAAGGTGATCGCCGATGCCAAGTACGGGGAGTTGCTCGGTGCCCACCTCATCGGCCCCGACGTCTCGGAGTTGATTCCGGAACTGACGCTGGCGCAGAAGTGGGACCTGACGGTCAACGAACTGGCCCGCAATGTGCACATCCACCCGACGCTGTCGGAGGCGCTGCAGGAATGCTTCCACGGCCTGGCCGGCCACATGATCAACTTTTGAGTTCCGCAGTAATCGCCGGCATCGGCGGCGTCCTGCTCGGGCACATCCTGTGGCTGCTCGGCATTTCGGCGGCCACCGGGTCGTCGTCGGTGGGCACCGCGGTGCTGGTGGTTTCCGGGGCGTTCTTGGCCCTCGCGGCGGTGCTGGGCTACCTGGCCTGGCAGCGGTATCAGCGCAGGCAGATGCCGTGGGCGGCGTTCTTCGCGGGCCTGGCGTTCTCGCCGGTGGTCTTCACGCTGATCGTTCTCGGAGTGACCTACCTCTAGCCGGTTATCCACAGTTCAGGATTCATCCACAGCCGGGGATGTTCGGGGTCGGCAACGACCGCCGGGCTGAATATCATCGAAAGCATGTTCGACATCACGGGTGGTTCCGAAGCGGATCTCATCGACGTCATGGGTGCGGCCGGCCGCGCCGAGTCGGCGGCGATCGCGCTCCGGCTGACCGCGGTGGGCGAGTTGTACGCCCGTCGCGCTCGTGAGTGGGCCGACCGCGAACTGTGGTGTGCCGACCCGTACGAGGCGGTGGCCGCCGAGGTGTCGGCAGCGCAGAACATCAGTCGGGCCCGCGCCGGCAGCCAGATCCGGTACGCCCGCGAACTACGCGAACGGTTGCCGAGGGTCGCGGCGGTGTTCGCCACCGGTGAGATCGACTTCCGGATGGTCGCGACCATCATCACCCGGACCTCGAATGTGGAGTCCTCGGCGATCGGCGACGTCGACGCCGCCCTGGCCCGCCACGCGCCGGCGTGGATGAAACTATCCGGTCCCAAACTCGTCGATCGCATCGACCGGTGGATCGCCACGTTCGACGCCGACGGCGTCCGGATTCCGCCACAGATCGATGACCAGCGCTATGTCGAGGTTGCCCCGACCACCCCGGGCATGGGTGGAATCTGGGCCAATATCCACGCCGCCGACGCCGCAGCGTTCGATCAGCGTCTCGACGCACTGGCGGCCACGGTATGCGCCGACGATCCCCGCACGGCGATGCAACGCCGAAGCGACGCGGTGGGGGCGCTCGCCGCCGGTGCCGACCGGCTCATGTGTGCGTGCGGGTCACCGGACTGCGCGGCGGTCGGTGCCGGTGGCGCCGCGCCGGTCGTCATCCACCTGCTCGCCGAGCAGGCCACGGTCGAGGCCGGCGGGACCGCCCCCGGCTACCTGCCGGGGTTCGGCATCCAGCCCGCCGAGACGGTGCGGAATCTGGCCGGCGCCGCCACCCTCAAGCCCCTGAACCTTCCCAACGACAGCGCCGCGCCGGGCTATCGACCGCCGGTCGCTCTGGCTGAGTTCATCCGGTGGCGTGACCTGACCTGTCGGTGGCCCGGGTGTGACGCGCCGATCTGCGATACCGACCACACGGTGCCCTATCCGACGGGCTCGACCCATCCGTCCAACCTCAAGCTCTACTGCCGTGTGCATCACCTCGTGAAGACCTTCTACTGCGGTCCCGACGGCTGGGCAGAACACCAATCCGCCGACGGCACAGTCACTTTCACCGCACCGACGGGCCACCGCTACACGACCCACCCGGCCGGGGCACTGCTCTTCCCGATGTTGGCCACGTCGACCGGCGCCCCCGACACCTTGCCCGACTCTGGGCCCGACTCTGGGCCCGACTCTGGGCCGCGGGCCTCGGGCCGAGGGCTTGCGATGCCCACCCGAAAGCGGTCTCGCGACCAGGATCGCTCCTCCCGCATCGACCGCGAGCGACGGATGCGGGCCGAGATCAACGCCCCACCCAACTAGTCATCCACTAGGCGTTTTGGCATGATCGCACCAATGGGCAACTTCTCGACCGCCGGCACCGGCCTGGCCAAGGTGCTGATGCCCGTACCCGATCCCGATCCCGACGTGTTCGAACGGCAATGGCCACTGCGTGTCGGCGATATCGACCGACTCGGCCGACTGCGTCTCGACGGGGCCCTGCGCCACATCCAGGACATGGGGCAGGACCAACTCCGCGAGATGGGCCACAACGACACCCATCCGCTGTGGATCGTCCGGCGCACTATGGTCGACCTGATCGGTCCGATCGAATTCCAGGACATGCTTCGCCTGCGGCGGTGGTGTTCGGGGGCATCCAGCCGGTGGTGCGAGATGCGGGTGCGCATCGACGGACGCCGCGGCGGGCTGATCGAGTCCGAGGGGTTCTGGATCAATTTCAACACCGAGACCCAGGGCCCGGCCCGCATCGCCGATGACTTCATGGGTGCTCTGATGCGCACCACTGACGTCGACCGACTGCGATGGAAGTCCTACCTGAAGGCAGGATCCCGAGCGGACGCCGAGGAGATCCGCGATTTCCCGATCCGGGTGAGCGACATCGATCTGTTCGACCACGTCAACAATTCGGTTTACTGGAAAGTGGTGGAGGAGTTCCTTGCGCCCCATCCCGAACTGCTCGAGGCTCCACTGCGTGTGACCATGGAGCACGACGCCCCGGTGGCCCACGGCGACAAGCTGGAGGTGCTGCTGCACGTTCATCGGCCGGGGACCACCGACCAGTTCGGGCCGGAGTTGGTCGACCGCACCGTCAGAACGCTCACCTGCGTGGTGGGCGAGCAGACCAAAGCGGTCGCCGCCATCTTCACGCTCTGAACACACCGCACCCCTGTGAGAGGCCGAAAACGTGACTGAATCAGCGATCGAACGCGTCGGTGTCATCGGTGCCGGGCAGATGGGCGGCGGCATCGCCGAGGTGTGTGCCCGGGCCGGTGTGGACGTCGTGGTGTTCGACACCACCGAGGCGCTGACGGCGGCCGGCCGCACCCGCATCACCAAGTCACTGGAGCGCGGCGTCACCTCCGGGAAGATCACTGAGCGCGAGCGGGACGAAGGGCTCGCGAAGCTGCGGTTCACCACGGACCTGACCGACCTGGCCGACCGCCAGTTGGTCATCGAAGCCGTCATCGAGGACGAGGCCATCAAGGCCGCCATCTTCGCCCGGCTCGACGAGATCATCACCGACCCCGACGCGGTCCTGGCGTCGAACACCTCGAGCATCCCGATCATGAAGCTGGGTGCAGCCACCGCCAATCCCGGTCGGGTGCTGGGACTGCATTTCTTCAACCCGGTACCGGTGCTGCCGCTGGTGGAGTTGGTCAGCTCCCTGGTCACCAGCGAGGCGGCCGCCGCCCGTACCGAGGAGTTCGCGGCAACGGTGCTCGGCAAGCAGGTGGTCCGCTGCTCCGACCGGTCCGGTTTCGTCGTCAACGCGCTGGTGGTGCCGTACCTGCTGTCGGCAATCCGGATGGTCGAATCGGGATTCGCCACGGTCGCCGACGTCGACACCGCGGTGGTGGCCGGCCTGTCGCACCCGATGGGGCCGCTACGGCTGTCCGATCTGATCGGCCTGGACACCCTCAAGCTGATCGCCGACAAAATGTTCGAGGAGTTCAAGGAACCGCTGTATGCGCCGCCGCCGCTGTTGCTTCGGATGGTGGAGGCGGGCTGGCTCGGCAAGAAGTCGGGCCGCGGATTCCACCTCTACTGACGCGTTGGGCGATTTCGCGATCGGAACCCGGTTTAGCTAGGCTTTGCTCCAGCGACCGCCGGAAACTCGGAAGGGGCAGCTGTCAATGGCACACGTCGACGCGGATCTGACTCCTTACTACGAGGAGTCGCAGTCGATCTATGACGTCTCGAATGACTTCTTCGCACTGTTCCTAGGCCCCACCATGGGATACACGTGCTCCTACTTCGAGCGCGACGACATGACCCTCGACGAGGCCCAGGTGGCCAAGTTCGATCTGGCGCTGGGCAAGCTGAACCTCGAGCCCGGCATGACTTTGCTCGACATCGGTTGCGGCTGGGGCGGGGCGCTGGAATTGGCGGTGGCCAAGTACGACGTCAACGTCATCGGCATCACCCTGAGCAAGAACCAGTCGGAGTACGCCCGCCAGCGCCTGGCGAAGCTGGACACCAACCGCTCGGTCGAGGTACGTCTGCAGGGCTGGGAAGAGTTCACCCAGCCCGTCGACCGCATCGTCAGCATCGGTGCCTTCGAGGCGTTCAAGGTCGAGCGATACCCGCTGTTCTTCGAGCGGGCCTACAACCTGTTGCCCGACGACGGCCGGATGCTTCTGCACACCATCCTCGCCCACACCCAGAAGTTCTTCCGCGACAACGGCATCAAGCTGACGATCAGCGACCTGAAGTTCATGCGCTTCATCGGAAGCGAGATCTTCCCGGGCGGTCGATTGCCGGCCGTGGAGGACATTGAGGCCCTGGCGGCCGGATCCGGTTTCACGCTCGAGCGCGTCCATCTGCTGCGTCCGCACTACGCGCGCACGCTGGACATGTGGGCGGCCAACCTGGAGGCCAATCGCGAGGAGGCCATCGCGCTGACCTCCGATGAGACCTACGACCGCTACATGCGCTACCTCACCGGCTGCGCCGACTTCTTCCGTCGGGGCATCACCAACGTCGGCCAGTTCACCCTGGTTAAGGGCTGAGGGCGGCGAGTTTCTGCTTCTCGGCCTCGACGTCGAAATCCGCGGCCGGCCACGACAGGTTCATCGACGTAAGTGCCTCGATCAGCAATTCGGTCACGGCCAGTCGGCTGTACCACTTCTTGTCGGCCGGCACCACGTACCACGGTGCGTGGTCGGTCGAGGTCCGGTCCAGCAACGCCTGATAGGCCTCCTGATACGCCGGCCACAGCTTGCGTTCCTCGATGTCGCCCGGGTTGTACTTCCAATACCGTTCCGGCCGTTCCAGCCGTTCGGCCAGGCGACTCTTCTGCTCATCGAGTGAGACGAACATCGCGACCTTCACCACGGTGGTCCCGGCGTCGACGAGTTCGGACTCGAACGTGTTGATCTCGTCGTAGCGCGGTTCCCATTCGCTGCGCGGCACCAACTCCCGCACCCGGACCACCAGCACGTCCTCGTAGTGCGAACGGTCGAAGACCCCGATGTGCCCACCCGGGGGCAGCGCCTTGTTGATCCGCCACAGGTAGTGATGGGCGCGCTCCTCCTCGGTGGGAGGCCCGAATGCCGTGTAGCGGATACCCATCGGATTGCCCGCGCCCACGACGGTCTTGACGATGCTGCCCTTGCCCGCGGTGTCCATGCCCTGCAACACCAGCAGCAGACTGCGGTGGTCCCCTTCTCTGCCGTTGGCGTACAGCATCTCCTGCAGTTCGGCGAAGCGTTCGTTGCGCTCGGCCTGCACCTCGTCGGACCCCTTGCGGTCGCCGGTGTAGCCCGGGGTGGCGTTTGTCTCGATGTCGGCGACCTTGTCGCCGGTGCGGAACCGCAGAATGTGGGCCGGTTCGTGGGTCCACAGCGAAGGCAGATCGGTCATGCTGGCCAAGATTAGCCGCTGAGGGCTCGCAGCGCGGGCGGCATCGGGGAAGGATGCGGCTCGGAATTGAACTGTTCCAGCGATCCGCCCACCTCGACGATCCCGCACAGGGCGTTCCAGCACAGCATCGTCAGGTAGTCGATCAGTTCGTCGCTGGACATCCTGGGGTCCGACATCCAGGAGTGGGTGGCCAACTGCACGCCTCCCACGATCAGGAACGCCCACGGTCCCACCCCGCGGGTGTCCATGCCCGCTCCCTGGACCCGGTGGCGCAGCATGACCGCGAGCATCCGCGCGATGATCTGCTCGGAATCGGCGATGACCTTGTTCTTGCTCGCCGACCCGTTGGCCATCACGAACCGGTAGGGCTCAGGTTCGGCGGCGACGGTCTCGACGTAAACCCTGATGATCTCGCGGGTCAGTTCGAATCCGTCGAGATCCGACGACAGTGCGGCGGCCATGTTGGGAATCAGCGTGGTCTGGGTGAACCGCATCATGACCGCGGTCGTGAGGTCGTTCTTGTCCACGAAGTAGCGGTACAGCACGGTCTTGGAGACGCCGATCTCGGCCGCGATGTCATCCATGCTGATGTCGCTGCCGAGCCTGCGGATGGCGTCGAGCGCCCCGTCGACCAGTTCCGTGCGCCGTTCAACCTTGTGCTGGTGCCAGCGACGCTTCCGGCCGTCGGTCTTGGGAGTGATCTGCGCTGCCACGTCCCTCCAATCCCGCGTCCGTCCAATCTGTGACTGGAATTCTACGGGCACCGGCTCGACATAGCGGATGATGGTGGCGTGGCTGATGAACATCCCTCGATGGCATTGCCGGGAACCTCGCTGGCGGAGTCGTTCGCCGGGGCCGACCCCGAGGCCGACGCGGAGCGCGCCCGCAGTCTGCGGCAGATGAAAGCGGTGGCCCTGGGCTTCCTGGTCGGGGCCACGGTGATCTTCCTGCTCTGCCGGTGGGGTCAGGCTCAGGGCGGCCCGGGATGGTTGGGCTATGTCGGCGCCGCCGCCGAAGCCGGCATGATCGGCGCATTGGCGGACTGGTTCGCGGTAACCGCGTTATTCCGGCATCCGCTCGGCTTGAAGATTCCGCACACCGCCATCATCAAGCGCAAAAAAGACCAGCTCGGAGAAGGCCTAGGCACTTTCGTCCGGGAGAACTTCCTGTCCACCGAGGTGGTGGCGACCAAGCTGCGTGACGCCGAAGTGGCCAGCCGGCTCGGTAAGTGGCTCGCCGAACCCGAGCACGCGGCCCGGGTGGCGGACGAGGCCGCGACGGTGCTGCGAGTTGGGGTGGAACTGCTCAACGACGAGGACATCCAGCAGGCGATCGACAAGACCATCATCAAGCGGCTGGCCGAACCGCAGTGGGGCCCGCCGGCCGGACGGGGGTTGGGGCAGTTGCTGGCGGAGAATCGCCAGGAGGCGCTGCTGCAGTTGCTGTGCGACCGGGCTTTCGAGTGGACGCTCAACGCCGGCGACACCATCGAACGGGTGGTCACCCGGGATTCACCGACCTGGTCGCCGCGATTCGTCGACAATCTGGTCGGCGACCGTATCCACCGCGAACTGATGGAGTTCGCGGACAAGGTGCGCCGCAATCCCAATCACGAGTTGCGGCAGTCGGCGAACCGGTTCCTGTTCGAGTTCGCCGACGACCTGCAGACCGACGAGAAGACGATCGCCCGTGCGGAGGCGATCAAGGAACAGTTGATGGCCCGCGACGAGGTGACCCGGGCCGCGGAGACGGCGTGGAAAACCCTCAAGCGACTGGTGCTCGAAGGTGTCGACAATCCGTCGAGCGCCCTGCGGGGCCGAATCGCCGACTCGGTGGCGCGGATCGGGGAGTCGCTGCGTGACGATGCCGAGTTGCGCGACAAGGTCGACGACTGGATTGTGCGCGGTGCGCAGCATCTGGTCGACCGGTATGGCTCGGAGGCGACCACGATAATCACCGAAACGATCCAGCGTTGGGACGCCGACGAAGCCAGTCGCCGCATCGAATTGCACGTCGGACGCGACCTGCAATTCATCCGGATCAACGGCACCGTGGTGGGTGCACTGGCCGGCCTGGTGATCTACACAGTGGCGCAAATCCTATTCTGACCTGCGCTAGCTAGCGCTTGCAAAAGTTAGCACTCGCGGGTAGCGTGGTGCCTGTACGTATCGGGCATACCTGCGAGGAGGCGAGCCGTGGCACAGGATTCAGACCTTGCCGCCGTGGTGAGCAAGTCCGCGCAGGATCTGGGTGGCTTCATCAAGAGTCAACGTGAAGCCGCCCAGGTATCGGTGCGTCAGTTGGCTGAACGGGCCGGCGTGAGCAACCCGTATCTCAGCCAGATCGAACGCGGATTGCGAAAGCCGTCCGCCGAAGTGCTCAGCCAGATCGCGAAGGCACTGCGGCTGTCGGCGGAAGTCCTCTACGTTCGAGCCGGGATTCTCGAACCCGGTGAGGTGAGCCAGGTCAATGACGCCATCGTCGGCGACGTGAGCATCACCGAGCGGCAGAAACGGGTGCTGCTGGACATCTACAGCTCGTTCCGGTTACAGAACGAGAGCTCCCCGACCGATCTCTGAAATCGATTCACCGACAAGCACTTTCACACACATCACGAGAGGAAAGACCCATGGCTGACAACAACATCGAGGATCTCAAGGCCCCGCTGCTGGCCGCGGTCGGCGCCGCCGACCTCGCGCTGGCGACCGTCAACGAGATTCTGACCACCCTGCGCGAGCGGGCCGAAGTGGCCGGCGACCGTGTTGAGGACCGTCGTGCTGCGCTGACCAGGTTGCAGGAACGGCTGCCCAAGCGCACCGGTGAACTGCGCGACAAGCTCAGCACCGAGGAACTGCGCCGCGCTGCCGAGGAGTTCTTCGACGACGCCACCGAGACCTACAACAATCTGGTCGAGCGGGGCGAGGCCGCGCTCGAGCGGATCAAGGGCCAGCCGGAATTGCGCGAGGCCGCCGACCTGGTCGAGGGTTACGTCGACCAGGCCGTTGAGCTGACCCAGGATGCCCTCGGCAGCGTGTCGGCTCAGACCCGCGCCGTGGGTGAGCGGGCCGCCAAGCTGGTCGGCCGGGACTTGCCGGCCCGTACGGCGCCGGTCAGCAAGATCGTCGTCCGGACGGTCTCCATCAAGAAGGCTCCGGCCAAGAAGGCTCCGGCCAAGAAGGCTCCGGCTAAGAAGGCTGCGGCCAAGAAGGCTGTCAAGAAGGCCGTTCGCAAGGTTGCCGTCAAGAAGGTCGCCGTCAAGAAGGTCGTGCGCAAGGCGCCCGTCAAGAAGGCTCCGGCCCGCAAGGTCGTGAAGAAGGCCGTCAAGAAGGTCACCCAGAAGTAGGACCCGTTCGACGTTTCCACCGGCACCCGCCTACCCTTGACGTGTGATGCTTCGAGGGTTGGCGGGTGCCATTCTCAATGTGCTGTCCTTTGCTGTCCTGGGGGTGACGCTGTACGCGTTCGTCCACGCGGCCATGCAGCGGCCCGACGCCTACCCGGCGGCCGACAAGCTGACCAAGCCGGTGTGGCTGGTGATCCTGGGCCTGACCGGATTGCTATCGCTGCTACTCGGTATCACCGGAACGGCGATCGCCGCAGTCGCCGCGGGTGTCTATCTGGTCGATGTCCGACCCAAACTACTGGAAGTCCAGGGGAAATCCCGCTGAGGATGCGCTGGCTCCCGGTGATTGGGCTGGGGGTCGGGGTCCTACTGGCGCCCGTCGCGGCGGCGGACGTCGGTACCGCCGCCACCCCCTATATCGACCGTGCCCAGTGGGCGCAGTACGACGGATTGTCCAGCTTGCGTGTCTATCCGACTGCGGCCGGCCGGGCCGTGGCCGGGGACTTCGGCAAGACCGAGGCGGCCACCGAGCAGGCCTGGCGGGAGGTTCTGGCTCTGGCGGCCGGCGCCGACACGGCCGGGATGCGCGCCCAGTTCGTCTGCCACTGGAACTTCGCCGAGTTCGCCGAGCCGGGCAAGACCAGCTGGGACCTCGAGCCGTGGCGACCCGCGGTGACCGATTCCACCATGGTGCTCGCCGGGTGCAATCCCGGCGGCGCCGAGGAGCAGTTCGGCTAGATCCCGGCGAAGCAGGGGTCCTGCTGTCCGTTGGGGATCGTCGCATCGCGAGTGACGAACTTAGCGTTGACACCGGTATCGGTGACCGCGACGCTGTCCGCCCGGATACCCATCGGCAGGTTGTTCGTCAGGGCCGCGGTGAACGCGTCCATCGCGGGTTGCACCGCCTCAGCCGGCAGGGTCAGCCCGAGCCCCTTGAGGGCGACCACGTTCAGCGCTAGTTTGCCGTCGGCAACCGCGGGCTGGATCGTCAGGGTGCCCAGAGCACCCTGCACCTCGATTGTTCCGTCCGACGGTTCGGTGCTGACCCCGGTGACCAGGCCGCCCAGGAACGGGACGATGCCTCCCACAGTGTCCTTGATGCCCTCGGCGGACCACGTCACGTCGGCGTCCAGCGCGCCCAGGGTGCCGGCCGACTCCGCGGTCTGGTTGATACGGATGTCGTCGAGACGCAGTCTCAGCTTCATGCCCTTGGCCTCGCGGATCTGGTTGCCGGCAGTCTCCACCGTCATGTCGCGGTAGTTCTGGCTGAAGTGCTGCAGCAGGAACGGCCGTATGCCGAACGATGCCGTCGCGGTGTCTTTGACCACACAGCCGACGGCGGCCGCCACGATCGTATTGGCCTTGTGCCGGGCGTACAGTTCGGCGCCGAGCAGCGCCGCCAGCGCCAGTGCCGCCACGGTGACCAAGACCAGGACCATGGACAGCGGGTCGCCCAGCCAGCGCTTGGCTGCCGGTGGCGCCGGTTCGGGCTGGACCGGCATCTGTTGGGTGGGCGGTTCCGAGTGCCAGTACGGCGGCGGACCCGGCGGCGGACCCGGCGGCGGACCCGGTGGCGGGAACGGTGGCGGGAACGGCGGGCCCGGCGGGCCGGGGGGCGGGCCCGGTGGCGGGAAGGTCACCAGCGCGATTCTGCCCTATCGGTCGATGGTGCGGCGATTGCGGAGCACGGCGAGCGTCTCGCGGGCTGTGCCCACGTCCGCGATCTCGATATCGCAGACCAGGAGT
>CAMCWJ010000045.1 GCA_945882475.1 Bifidobacterium breve | reverse complement strand
CGGCCTGCTGGGCCAGCCGGCCGGTCTCGAATCGGATGGTGCGGGTGCCGAAGCTCCCGTTGTCGATGGTGGCGGTTGCTTCGAACACGCCTTCGTCAATTTCTGTGACAGACACTCGTCCGTACAGCCTTTCTGGGGAATTCACTGTTCAGTTTGGCGTCGCCACATTCCCCGGGCGAACCCGAGCACTACGAGTGCCGCCCAGATTCGGCTACGGCCGTCGATCGAAGCGGTCGGGGGATGAGACTCCCGGCCGCCACTACCGAAGACCGCCCGATCAGGGACGTCTCGTCAGGTGACGCAGGAGCGGGACACGCGGATGTGCGCGAACCGCACCCGTTGTCCGGGCCCGTGAGGGGCCGGGACGTCCTCATGTTACACCGGGGCCGGGGCAGTTCCCGACCTCGATCAGCGGCGCAGACCCAGCCGCTCGATCAGGGTGCGATACCGCGCGACGTCGACCTGGGCGACGTACTTGAGCAGCCGGCGGCGGCGGCCGACGAGCAGCAGCAACCCACGACGCGAATGGTGGTCGTGCTTGTGCATTTTGAGGTGCTCGGTGAGATCGGTGATGCGCTTGGTCAGCATCGCCACCTGGGCCTCCGGCGAGCCGGTATCGGTCTCGTGCAGGCCGTAGTTGCCCAGGATTTCTTTTTTCTGCTCAGCAGTCAGAGACAAGATTGCTCCATCATTTAAGTCCGCGAAGAGTGAATGAGCGTGAGCCACCGCGAACCGCAGCACCCGCGAAACGCCATCCTATCAGCGCAGACGCGCGATCCGAAATCGTCCCGGTCAGTCCTGTGCGGCCAGGATCGCCCGCGCCCTGTCGGTGTCGCGTCCCATCTGCTCAATCAGGTCCTCGACCGACCCGAACTTCACCTGGCTGCGAATGCGGGCCACGAAGTCCGCGGCAACGTGCTGTCCGTAGAGGTCGGCGCTGGTGTCCAGAACGAACGCCTCCACCGTGCGGGTACGACCGGAGAAGGTGGGGTTGGTGCCCACCGAGACCGCCGACGGGTAGCGCTGTCCGGGAACCAGCGTCCCGGTCGCCGGACCCGGCCCGAGAACGGTGAACCAGCACGCGTAGACACCGTCGGCCGGGATCGCCGAATGCATCGGTGGGGCGATGTTGGCGGTGGGGTAGCCCAGGCCCTTGCCGCGGCCGTCGCCGCGAACCACGACGCCCTCGACCCGGTGCGGACGGCCAAGTGCGTCCGCGGCGGCCACCACATCGCCGGCGTCCACGCAGGACCGGATGTAGGTCGAGGAGAACGTCACGGTCTCGGCCTGCTGGTGTTCAGCCAACAGTGACACCGATTCCACCGCGAAGCCCAATCGCTCACCGGCCTTATGCAGGGTCCCGACGTTCCCGGAGGCCTTCTTTCCGAAGGTGAAGTTCTCCCCCACCACCACTTCGACGACGTGCAGACGCTCCACCAGGAGTTCGTGGACGTAGCGGTCGGCGGTGAGTTTCATGAAGTCGGGCGTGAACGGCATCACCAGGAATACATCGATGCCCATCTCCTCGGCCAGTTCGGCCCGGCGGGCCAGCGTGGTCAACTGCGCGGGGTGGCTTCCGGGGAACACCACTTCCATCGGGTGCGGGTCGAAGGTCATCAGCACCGCCGGCACACTCCGGGCCCGGGCCGCCTTCACCGCCCGCGCGATCAACTCCGCGTGGCCGCGGTGCACCCCGTCGAACACCCCGATGGTCAGCACGCAGCGGCCCCAATCCGTGGGGATCTCGCCCTGCCCGCGCCAACGTTGCACGCCTATAAGCCTACGACGGGATCCGGTCAGCACGCCGGACCCGCCAGCGTTGCCGGGCGGATCACCACCACCGACGTGGTCTTCGGGGCCTTGTCCGCCAGCAGGGCGATCACCCGCCCGTCAGGGTCGGTGGCCGCGTACACGCCGTCGATGCCGCCGGCCGGCAGCGCTCGGCCGTGGCCCGCGTCGATCGCCTGTTCGGCGGTGATGTCGCGGCGCGGAAAAGCCAGCAGACAGGCCCGGTCGAGGTCATAACTCAGGGTCGGCCGATCGGTGAGCTCTTCCAGGGTGCGGGCGTGATCGAGTCCGTAACCGCCGACCCGGGTGCGTCGCAAGGCCCTCAGGTGTCCCCCGACGCCCAAACCTGCGCCGAGATCGCGGGCCAACGCACGGATGTAGGTGCCCGATGAGCAGTCCACCTCGACGTCCACATCGGTGAACGGACCGTCCCGCCGGATTGCCAGCACATCGAAGCGCTCGATCCGCACCGTCCGGGCGGCCAGTTCCACCTCGTGGCCCTCGCGGACGAGTTGATAGGCCCGTTTGCCGCCGACCCTGATCGCGCTCACCGCCGAGGGCCGTTGCGCGATCTCGCCCCGCAACGCCGCGATACCGGACTCGATCGCGTCGTCGGTCACCTCTGCGGCCGAGACATCGGCGACCACGTCACCTTCGGCGTCGTCGGTGGTGGTCGTCCGACCCAGCCCGATGGTGGCCGCATACGACTTCGACGTGCCGCTGAGCAGGCCGAGGATCTTGGTGGCGCGTTCGATGCCGATCACCAGCACGCCGGTGGCCATCGGATCCAAGGTGCCGGCGTGACCGACCTTGCGGGTGCCGAAGATCCGGCGGCACCGCGACACGACGTCGTGACTGGTCATACCGGCCGGTTTGTCGACGACGACGATGCCGGGACTCGGATGAGCGACAGTCACAGCACGATCGCCGTGAGTGCCAGTCCCCCGGCCACCGACCACCGCCCGGTGAGTTCGGTGAGCGGCGGACCGGTGCGCGCCGCCGGGTCGATCAGGATCCGGGACACGAATTCACCGGCCGTCCCCTCGGAGTCGACTGTGAAGGTGATGTGTGCGTCCTCGAAGCCCAGCCAACGCTGGGTCAGCGGGAACCACACCTTGTAGGTTGCCTCCTTGGCGCAGAACAGAATTCGGTCCCAGTGCAACTCATCGGGCAGCGCGGCGATCTCGTGTCGTTCGGTGGGCAGGCTGATGGCCTCGAGCACACCCTTGGGCAGCACGTCGTGCGGTTCGGCGTCGATGCCGACCGAGCGCACCGATGCACTGCGACCCACCACCGCGCCGCGGTAGCCCTCGCAGTGGGTCAGGCTGCCCACCACGCCGTCGGGCCAGCGCGGTTCGCCCTTGTCCCCCTTGAGGATCGGCGATGGCGGCACGCCGAGTTGCTCCATGGCCACCCGCGCGCAGTGCCGTACGGTGACGAACTCGTTGCGCCGCTTGGCCACTGAGCGGGCGATCAGCGGCTCCTCCTCCGGCAGCGGCGTAAGGTGCGACGGGTCGTCATACAACTCCGCATAAACCAGGTTGGCGACATCGGGGAGCACCGCCCGCATGAACTCACTCATCCGCGCCGGCTGCGCAGTCGCTCCTGGAACTTCTCCGACTGCTCGCGCATCTCCGGCGTGATGACGAAATGGCCGCCGAACTCGTTGAGATACCCGGGGGCGTACTCCGGATCGGGCAGGATCTGGCGCAGCCACCGGTAGGGCTTGCGCCGCCGCCATTCGCGCGGATATCCGACCGATACCTCCTCGAACCGCACCCCGTCGTACCACGTGGTGCGGGGGATGTGCAGGTGTCCGTACACCGAGCACACGGCGTTGTAACGGGTGTGCCAGTCGGCGGTCTCCGTCGTGCCGCACCACAGCGCGAACTCCGGATAGAACAAGATGTCGCAGGGTTCACGGCGCAACGGGAAATGGTTCACCAGAACGGTCGGTGTCATCCAGTCCAGTTCGTCCAGACGGGCCCGGGTGTACTTCAGGCGGTCCCGGCACCAGGCGTCGCGGGTGGCATAGGGCTCGCTGGACAACAGGAACTCGTCAGTGGCGACCACGTTGCGATCCTTGGCGATCGCCAGGCCCTCGGCCTTCGTCCGCGCTCCGGCGGGCAGGAACGTGTAGTCGTAGAGCAGGAACATCGGGACTATGGTCGCCGGACCGCCGCCTTCGGTCCACACCGGATACGGGTGCTCAGGGGTGAGGACACCCATCTCGTCGCACATCTGCACCAGGTAGTCGTAGCGCGCGCGGCCGAACACCTGGGCAGGGTCCTTGCCGGTGGTCCAGAGCTCATGATTGCCGGGAACCCAGATCACCTTGGCGAAACGGCGCCGCAGCAGGTCCAGGGCCGCGCGGATGTCGTCGGTGCGGTCGGCCACGTCGCCGGCGACGATCAGCCAGTCCTCAGGGGTCGCCGGATACAGCGACTCGAGGACTTCCTTGCTGCCGGAATGACCGGTATGCAGGTCGCTGATCGCCCAGAGCGTGGCTGCCACAACAGCTCAGCCTACTGGCGTGGGTCACCTCGCCCGGGCGCACGCATAGTCTGAATCCCGTGGCGAGCATCAAGCTGACCGATCGCGCGGCCGGTCGCGTTCTGCGCCTACCGCCGGCGACGTGCCGCTATCAGGTGCACCGCGGCCTGCGGGTGCCGATGCGCGACGGCGTCGCACTGATCGCCGATCATTACGCGCCGGCCACCGCGTCGCCGGCGGGCACGATCCTGGTGCGGGGCCCGTACGGCCGGGCGTTTCCGTTCTCGATCATCTACGCGCAGATCTACGCCGCCCGGGGTTATCACGTGGTGTTTCAGAGTGTGCGCGGCACCTTCGGCTCCGGCGGCGATTTCGTGCCGATGGTCAACGAGGCGGCCGATGCCGCCGACACCGTGGTGTGGTTACGGCAGCAACCGTGGTTCACCGGGACCTTCGCGACTATCGGTTTGTCATATCTCGGCTACACCCAGTGGGCGCTGATGTCGGACCCGCCGCCGGAACTAGCCGCGGCCGTCGTCACCGTCGGACCGCACGATCTCCACGAATCATCCTGGGGTACCGGCTCTTTCGCACTCGCCGACCTGCTGGGCTGGTCGGACATGGTCGCCAATCAAGAAGCGCATCCGGTTAAGCGGGTGGCCTTCCAGTTTCGCGCCGCACGGCGGTTGGCCGGAGCGGTACACAGTGTGCCGGTTGACGGCTCGGCACGGGCACTGCTGGGTGACGGGTCGCCGTGGTTCGAGTCCTGGGTCCAGCGCCCCGAGGCGCACGACCCGTTCTGGGCCGCCATGCGGATGACACCTGCGTTGGAACGCAGCGCCGTTCCGGTCCTGTTGCTCAGCGGATGGCAGGACATCTTCATCGATCAGACCCTCACCCAGTACCGGCAGCTTCGCGACCGCGGCACCGACGTCGCGCTGACGATCGGGCCGTGGACCCACGACCAGATGGTGACCACCGCCGGCGGGACGGCAGCAGCCGAGACACTGTCCTGGCTGGGCACCCACCTGGCCAAGCAACCGGGACCGCCGCGACCGGCACCGGTGCGGGTGTTCATCACCGGCCGCAACCGCGATGGCTGGGTGGATCTGCCGGACTGGCCGCCGGCTACCGCTGCGAAGGTGCTTTACCTGCAGGCCGGCGGGCGACTGGAGTCGACGCCATCGACCGCGGCCACCGCCACGTTCCGGTACAACCCCGCCGATCCCACGCCGACGGTGGGCGGGCGCCTGCTGGCCCGGCCGGCCGGCTACACCGACGACACCGAACTGGCCAGCCGGGCCGATGTGCTGAGTTTCACCGGCCCGCCCCTGGGTGCCGAGATGTGCGTGTGCGGCCGCCCGGTCATCGACCTGGCCTACGAAACCGATAACGATCACTTCGACGTGTTCGTCCGGATCAGTGAGGTCGATGCGCGCGGCCGCTCCCGCAATGTCAGCGACGGGTTCCGGCGATTCAGCGCGATGCCGAACGAGCCCATCCGCATCGAACTCGACCCGATCGCCCACCGCTTCAGTGCCGGCTCCCGTATCCGGGTGCTCGTCGCCGGCGGCTGCCACCCGCGCTTCGCCCGCAACCTGGGCACCGGCGAATCGGTGCTGAGCGGACAGCGGATGGTTGGATCCACCCACACCGTCCGGCTCGGAGACTCCTCGACGCTGACGCTGCCGGTCGGCGACCCCGGGTAGCGGATAGCACGGCGCGGGCGCACCGTTACGGTGTCGCTATGGCATCCGACATCCTGCTCATCGACACAACCGACCGCGTCCGGACACTGACGCTGAACCGGCCCGAAGCCCGCAACGCGCTCTCCAGTGCGTTGCGCAAGCAGTTCTTCGCCGCACTGCGCGACGCCGAGGCCGACGACGCCGTCGACGTGGTGATCTTCACCGGGGCCGATCCGGTGTTCTGCGCGGGCCTGGATCTCAAGGAACTCGGCGACACCACCGAGTTGCCCGACATCTCGCCGAAGTGGCCGCCGATGAGCAAGCCGGTGATCGGCGCCATCAACGGCGCGGCGGTGACGGGTGGGCTCGAGTTGGCGCTGTACTGCGACTTCCTGATCGCCTCGGAACGGGCCCGGTTCGCCGACACCCACGCCCGGGTGGGGTTGCTACCGACCTGGGGCCTGAGCGTGCGGCTCCCGCAGAAGGTGGGTGTCGGGATGGCACGGCGCATGAGCATGACCGGCGACTACCTGTCGGCGACGGATGCGTTGCGGGCCGGCCTGGTCACCGAGGTCGTTCCGCACGAGCGGTTGATGCCGGCCGCGCGCGCGATTGCCGCCTCGATCGTCGGCAACAACCAGAAGGCCGTGCGGGCGCTGCTGGAGTCCTACCACCGCATCGACGGAGCAGACACCAGCACCGGGCTGTGGATGGAAGCGGAGTCCTCGCTGGCGTGGATGCGTTCGGCCAGCGGCGACGATATCGCCGCCAGTCGTGCGTCCGTGATGGAGAGGGGCCGGGCGCAGGCCCGGCAGTCGGATTGACCGGGCGCAGGTCAACTAAGCCCGCCGGTCACCCCGTTCCCGACACCTTCCAACGCCCCGACGACACCCGCCAGATACCGAGTATCAACCGCACGCCGACGAAGGCGGTCAGGCCCGACCAGATGCCGGCCAGTCCCCAGCCGAACACCAGGGATAGCCACGTCAACGGTAGGAACCCGACTACTGCGCCCGCCAGTGTCGCGTTGCGCATGAACGTGGCGTCGCCGGCGCCGAGTAGCACCCCGTCGAGGGCGAAAAGCACTCCGGCTGCAGGCAGTTGGGCGACCAGGAACCACCACGGCACCCCGATCGCCGAGAGCACGGCCCGGTCGCTGGTGAAAAGCGACGGGAATACCGACGCACCCAACGCCAGCACCGCGGCGAGACTGATTGCGGTGATCGCCGAGAACGTTGTCACCCGCCACGCCACCCGGGTGGCATAGCGGGTGTCGCCGCCGCCGAGGGCCGCCCCCACCAGTGACTGGGCTGCGATGGCGAGCGAATCCAGCACCAGCGCAAGGAAAGTCCATAACTGCAGCACCACCTGATGGGCTGCCAGCGAGGCAGCACCGAACCGTGCTGCCACTGCGGCCGCGGAGACGAAGCAGGCCTGAAAGACCATGGTGCGCAATACCAAATCGCGGCCCAGCGTCAGTTGGGCCCGCAGCACGGGAACATCCAGGCGCAGCGGTACGTGTTCGGTCAATAGCGCCCGGCAGAACAGCACCGCGGCCAGCCACTGCCCCACCAGATTCGCCACCGCTGAGCCGGCCAGACCCCAGCGCGGAAATCCCAGCCAGCCATAGACCAGCAGCGGGCACAGCACCGCGGAGACGCCGAACCCGATCAGCACGTAGCGCAGCGGACGGACGGTGTCCTGAATACCGCGCATCCAGCCGTTGCCGGCCAACGCGATCAGGATCGCAGGGACGGCAAGGATCGCGATCCGCAGCCAGGGCAGCGCGGCTTCGGCGATCTGGGTGCCGGGCCCCGGCCCGGCGATCACCGAGACCAGTGGCACCGCGGTCAGTTGCACCACGACCACGACGGCCAGTCCCAGACCGATGGCGAGCCAGGTTGCCTGCACCCCCTCGGCAACAGCAGCCGCCCGGTTGCCGACGCCATGAAAACGGGCCGACCGTGCCGTCGTGGCAGTGGACAGGAATGTCAGTTGGGAACCGACCAGGGTGACGATGAGACCGCCGATCGCCAACCCGGCCAGACTCAACGCGCCCAGGCGGCCGACGACGGCGATGTCGAACAACAGGTAGATCGGCTCGGCGGCCAGCACGCCCAACGCCGGGAAGGCCAGCGCGGCAATGCGGCGCTCCAGCGACTGCGCCACGGGTCAGCCGACCGGGGCGTCCGCCTCGCCCGCGTCCTCATCCGGTTCATCCGGCAGGCGGTAGGGCTGGGCGTCGCCGGCGGGCGTGGCGCCGGCCCGGATCCGGGCGACGTCGGCGTCGGCGGCGCGGGCGCGGGCCAGCAGTTCCTCCATGCGATTAGCGGCGTCGGGCACGGTGTCGCGGATGAAGGTCAGGGTCGGGGTGAAACGCACCCCGGTGCCGGCGCCGACCTTGCTGCGCAGCACACCCTTGGCGCTCTCCAGTGCCGCCGTGACACCGGCGTAGTCCGGTTCGTCGGTCAGTGCCCGGCCGATCACCGTGTAGTAAAGCGTGGCGTCATGCAGGTCGCCGGTTACCTTCGCGTCGGTGATCGTCACCCCGACCAGTCGCGGATCCTTGATCTCGTACTCGATCGCCGAGGCGACGATGGTCGAGATCCGCTTGGCCAGCCGCTTCGCCCGCGCGGGGTCAGCCACCAGCCACTCTGCTCTCGCGCGCGCAGTGGCTCGTCAGTCTCATCGCGGGCTAGACCCGAGCCTTCTCGACCAGTTCATAGGTCTCGATGACGTCACCCTCTTTGATGTCGGCGTAGGTCACAGTGAGACCGCATTCGAAGCCCTCGCGAACCTCGGTCGCGTCGTCCTTTTCCCGCTTGAGCGAGGAGACGGTGAGGTTCTCGGCGACCACTACGTTGTCGCGCAGCAACCGCGCCTTGGCATTTCGGCGCATGATGCCCGACTGCACCATGCAGCCGGCGATGTTGCCCACCTTCGAGGAGCGGAAGATCGCCCGGATTTCGGCGCGGCCCAGTTCGCGCTCTTCGAAAATCGGCTTGAGCATGCCCTTGAGAGCGTTCTCGATCTCGTCGATGGCCTGGTAGATCACCGAGTAGTAGCGGATCTCGACCCCCTCGCGGTTGGCCAGTTCGGTGGCTTTGCCCTCGGCGCGGACGTTGAAGCCGATGATGATCGCGTCAGAGGCAGATGCCAGGTTGACGTTGGTCTCGGTGATGCCACCGACACCGCGGTCGATGACCCGCAACTCCACCTCGTCGTCGATCTCGATGCCCAGCAGGGCCTGCTCGAGTGCCTCGACGGTGCCGGAGTTGTCGCCCTTGAGGATCAGGTTGAGTTGGCTGGTCTCCTTCAGCGCCGACTCCAGGTCCTCCAGGCTGATGCGCTTGCGGGCGCGGGCCGCCAGCGCGTTGCGCTTGCGGGCACTGCGCCGGTCGGCGATCTGGCGGGCGATGCGGTCCTCGTCGACCACCAGAAGGTTGTCGCCTGCTCCCGGCACCGAGGTGAACCCGATGACCTGGACGGGCCGAGACGGGGTCGCCTCCTCGACGTCCTCGCCGTGCTCGTCGACCATCCGGCGGACCCGGCCGTAGGCGTCGCCGGCCACGATCGAGTCGCCCACGCGCAGCGTGCCGCGTTGAATGAGCACGGTGGCCACCGGACCGCGACCGCGGTCGAGGTGCGCCTCGATTGCCACGCCCTGAGCTTCCATGTTCGGGTTGGCCCGTAGATCCAGGGCCGCGTCGGCGGTCAGCAGCACCGCCTCCTCGAGCGCCTGGATGTTGGTGCCGTTCTTGGCCGAGATGTCGACGAACATGGTGTCGCCACCGAAGTCCTCGGCTACTAGTCCGTACTCGGTGAGCTGAGCCCGGATCTTCGCCGGGTCGGCACCTTCCTTGTCAATCTTGTTGACCGCCACCACAATTGGCACATCCGCGGCCTGGGCGTGGTTGATGGCCTCGACCGTCTGCGGCATCACGCCGTCGTCGGCTGCAACCACCAGGATCGCGATGTCGGTGGCCTTGGCGCCGCGGGCGCGCATGGCGGTGAATGCCTCGTGACCCGGGGTGTCGATGAAGGTGATCAGCCGCTCGACGCTGTCATGCTCGACGGCGACCTGGTAGGCGCCGATGTGCTGGGTGATGCCGCCGGCCTCGCCCTCGCGGACGTTGGCCTGACGGATGGTGTCCAGCAGTCGGGTCTTGCCGTGGTCGACGTGGCCCATCACGGTGACCACCGGCGGGCGGATCACCAGATCGTCCTCGCCACCGGAGTCCTCGCCGTAGGTCAGGTCGAAGGACTCCAGCAGTTCGCGGTCTTCGTCCTCGGGCGAGACGACCTGAACGTTGTAGTTCATTTCGCTGCCGAGCAACTCGAGGGTCTCGTCGCCCACCGACTGAGTGGCGGTCACCATCTCGCCGAGGTTGAACAGTGCCTGAACCAACGCTGCCGGGTTGGCGTCGATCTTCTCGGCGAAGTCGCTCAGCGACGCGCCCCGGGCCAACCGAACGGTCTCGCCGTTGCCGTGCGGCAACCGGACGCCACCGATGATGGGCGCCTGCATGTTCTCGTATTCGGCACGTTTGGCCCGCTTGGATTTGCGGCCACGACGGACCGCGCCACCGGGACGGCCGAACGCGCCGGCCGCACCACCGCGCTGACCGGGACGGCCGCCACCACCGCCGCCGGGTCCGCCCGGTCCACCCGGCCCGCCGCCGGGGCCACCGGGACGTCCCCGGAAGCCCGCACCCGCGGGCGCACCGGCGCCGGCCGGACCACCGGTTCGATAATTACCTCCGCCGCCGGGCCGGGCACCCTGCCCCGGTCCGGGCCGTGGTCCGCTGCCGGGCCGGCCGACAGCGGGACGACCGGGACGGACGGCGCCGCCGCCGGGACGCGGCGGCATGTTGCCGGGGGTGGCTCCGCCGGGACGCGGGCCACCGGGTCCCGGCCGAGGCCCGGGAGCGCCGGGCGGGCCCTGCGGGCGAGGCGCCGGTCGCTCGATCGGCTGAGCCGAGGAGAACGGGTTATTGCCCACCCGCGGCGCGCGCGGTAGGCCGGGCTTGGGTGCGGCAGGGCCGGGGCGCGGGCCCGCGGGGGCTGGCGCGGCAGCGGACTGCGCGACCGGTGCCGCGGCGACGGGCACCGGCGGGACCGGCGGGGGCGAGGCGGGTTTGGCGACCGGTGCGGCCGGCTTGCTGACCGGGGCGGCGACGGCCGGGGCGCTGTCCGCGGCGGCCGGCGTGGCCGGGGCTTTTGCTGTGGACTTGGCCGGGGCTTTTGCCGGACTCTCCGCGGCAGCGGGTGCACCGAATGCCTCCCGCAACCGCCGGGCCACGGGTGCCTCTACGGTCGACGACGCCGACTTGACGAACTCGCCCTGCTCGCTCAGGCGAGCCAGAACGTCCTTGCTCGTGACACCGAGTTCCTTTGCCAACTCGTGTACGCGGGCCTTGCCTGCCACTGCTACTCCATCTCTAGAGGCGTGGGTTAGGCCGCGCCTCGGGTTTAGCTACGACGCATGATCATCGTCGGGACTTCACGGTGTGCTCATGTCGTTCCTGTTTCTTCTGGCCGGGCGGGGAGACCTTGCTCGAAGTGCTCCACCACCGCGGATGTGTCCGGTGAACCGGCGATGCGCAACGCTCGCGCGAAGGCGTGCCGCCGAATCGCTGTGGTCAGGCACCCGGGGTCGGGATGTAACCATGCACCCCGGCCTGAACGGTGACCGGCCTCATCGACGGTGACGGCCGACTGCCCGCCGCCCGTCGACACGGCCACTACCCGCAGCAGTTCGACAGCCAACTCTCGCTCCCGGCAACCGATACACGTCCGTACCGGACCTCCGGTGGGCGTCGCAGCGGCCGGTTTCTCGCGCTGGATCACGGCTCACTCTACCGTTACCGCAGCTGAGTTAAGAACTGAGCCTACGGGCCCGGTGCGCTCTGGGCGCCGTCCGGTCGTGATCGGCGCGCGCCCCGGCCAAACCTGGCACGCTGACCGGCATGGCACTGCCCGCCATCGCGCCGATGCCACCGCTGGCCACGGGCATCGGGTTGCCCTGGGACGTTACCGTCGTCGACCCGGTCGCGGCCCTGGCCGGCGCGCGTGCGGAGTTCGGCGACACCTTTGTGGTCGACAGCGGCGGTGACCGCTACCTCTTCACGTTCTCCCCGCGCGGCGTCGAATCGTTCTACGCCCTGCCCGAAGATCTCGCCAGCAAGGGCCTGGCCGACTTCCGGATGTTGCGCCGCAAACTGCCCGACGAGGTGTTCCTGGGTCGGCGCACGTTGCCGTCGCAGCTATTCCGTCGCGACGACGTCGCGTCCTACCTGGCCAACCTGACCCGGGCGCTGGAGGTGACCGGCGATGAACTCGGTGACCGCGGCGAGGCCGATCTGTTCGCGCTGACCCGCAGGCTCGCACACCGCATGGGTTTGGCGTCCTGGGCCGGCCCGGGGTGTGCGAGCGGGGAACGCTTCGAGCGACTGGTGTCGGCACTCGACGACCTCGACGGGTCCGAGGCGTTCGTCAACCCCGACTCGATGGCCGCGGTGGCCGCCAGCGGCAAGGCAGTCGAGCAGGCCGCCCTCGAGGAGGTCGTCGCGGTGATCGGTGCGGTGATCGACGAACCCGTCGATCACCACCCGCTATTCGGCCGGATCGTCGATGAGTGGGCCGACCAGCCTGCCGCGCAACGCCGGCGTGGCGCGGCGCTGGACGTGGCGCTGATCCACATCGCGTCGATGTCGAATCTCGCCGCAGCCCTCGGCTGGCTGCTGGTCGATCTCATCGGCCACCCCGACGAGCGAGCGCAGGTGAGTTCCGGAGACCGGGCGCTGGCCGAGCAGTGCGCGTTGGAATCGACCCGGCTGGCCCAACGCTCGATCATGCCGCGCTACGTGCTGGCCGACCTCGACTTCGATACCGGGGACGCGACCTACCGCATCGCGCCGGGCACCACCATCGCCACCTTGCTGCCGCTGACCAACACCAGCGCGG
>CAMCWJ010000044.1 GCA_945882475.1 Bifidobacterium breve | reverse complement strand
CGCCGGGGGGGTGAATGGGTTGAGCTTGCTCTGAACCAGATAGCGGGCGGTTCGGCCGTCGGGGGAGATGAAGATCGTGGCGGCTTTTTTGAACTCGGCGCCGGACAGGATCTGCGCCGGTATGTAGAAGCCGGCCATCGACTGGGTGGTGGCGTCGCGTTTCATCGACAGCAGAAACGAGGATGCCTGATCGAGGCCAAGGCCGAGTCTCTTGGTCTGGTCGACCAGGACGGCGACGCCGTCGGCCACCTGGCGACTGGCGACTGACAGCAAGTCGATGCCCTGCTGGAGCTGGTTCAGTTGGGACTCCAGGTCGGCCGGGTCGGTGAGCCCGGCGGCCTGAAGGCTCTGACTGATCGAATCCAACGCGGGGCCCATGCCACCGGGGGTGGGCGGCGTCCCGGGGATGGCCGCCTGATTACCACCGATGGTGGCGAGCGGGCCGGGCTTCTCCTTGCCCGGGATCACCGGTGCCGGCATCGGCCGTTCTGCCGGCAATGCGGTGGGATCGCCCGGGACCTCCTCCAGCAGGGTGCAGAGGTTGGCGATCTCGTTGAGAGTGCCGTCGTTGCGGGCTTCGGCCAGCACCTGAAGGCGGCCACGGGTCGCTACACACTTCGGATCCGCGTCGCAGACCGGGTTTCCGTTGAGGGCAGCGAGAACCGGCGCAATTGATTTGTCGTACGCCGCGACCGCGTCACCGGTGTTCACCCCCATGGTGCCGCCGAGGCCGTGAATGGTGTTGAGCGGATCGTTGCCCAGCTCGAACCCCGGCAGTGCCTTGCCTGTGCCGTACTGGTTCTGCATGAACGCCAACGACCGCACCAGGTAGTTGACGGTGGCCAGTGTCTGCCCGAGTTGGCCGCGTATTGCGCCGAGTACGTCGGCGATCTGGTCGGCGCCGCCGGCGAGGGTGTTGAGGTTGCCGGTATTGGTGTTGATCGCCTCTGCGGCCTGGTTCAGCGGGTTGCCGACCTCGCCGGCCTGGAATGACAGCCGGGCCTGCTGCAGCGACTCACCGGTGGGCCGGGTGATCCCGCGAACGATGTCGATGTCGGGAACCTGGCTCACCCGGTAGGCCATCTGCTCCATATCGGCCAGCGCCTTGGGAGTGCGCAGGTCCTGTGGTGAAGAAATCAAAATGTACTGCGGCAGGCTGGCGTTCAACGGAAAATGTCGGCTGATTGCGTCGTACCCCTGGATGCTCTCGCTGGCTGCGGGCAACGCTTTGCGGTCGTCGTAGTTGTATGTCGCCAGGAACGAGCTCGCTGCCAGAATCACCAGGATCACCAGACTGGCGGCCAGGTTCACCGCCGGTTTGCGAACGATCCGGATGCCGGACCGCCTCCAAAACCTCCCGGTGAGATCCCGCCGTGGTCTGGCCCAACCCCGGCGGCCCGCCAGTGTCAGCAGCGCCGGAAGGAAGGTGAGTGCGCCCGCACAGCCGACGATGATGGCCGCGGCCAGGGCGACACCGACGGTAGAGAACACCGTCAACTTCGTGAAGATCATGCCCAGGAATGTCACCGCGACGGTGGCGGCGGACGCGGCGATGACCTTGCCTACCGAGGCCAGCGCGTTGCGTACGGCCTCATCGGACTCCACGCCCATCCGCAGATAGTCGTGATACCGGCTGATCAGGAATACCGCGTAATCGGTCCCGGCGCCGGCGAGCATCGCGGTGAGCAGCACGATGGTCTGGGCGGAGACGCTCAGGCCGAGGGTTCCCATGCCCGCCACCACACCCTGGGCCGTCACCAGTGCCACTCCGATGGTGATCAGCGGCAGAACCATTGTCAGCAGGTTGCGGTACACCATCAGCAGAATCGTCAGCAGGGCCACCACGGTGGCGACCTCGATGGTGAATATGTCCCGGTCGCCGATGTCCTTGATGTCGTTGAAGGTGCCGGCCGGGCCGGTGGTGAAGGCCTCCAACGAGGAGTCCGCCACGGTGTCCTGAACGGTCTGAATGACTCGTTTGGTCGCGGCGATCGCCGGCGGGGTGGCGACCTCGCCGACGATGTTGACCGGCAGCAGCCACGCCTTGTTGTCCTTGCTGACCAGGATCTCGCGCAGCGGCGGCGTGGTTACGAAGTCCTGCAGGGCCGCGACGTCTTCGGTCTGGGCACGGAGAGCGCCGACCAGGTCGCGGTAGACAACCTCGTCAGCCGCCGTGAATCCGTTCTCGTTGGTCAGCACGACCAGCAGGATGTTGTCGGAGCTGGCCTCGGCGAAGGCCTCGCTCATTTGCTTCTGGCTCACGACCGACGGAGCGTTCCCCGGCAGGATCGAAGCCGGTGCTTTCTGGGCGAGCACGGCCAGTGGCGGAAACGCCATGGTCACGCTGATCGCCAGCACTATCCAGGCCCCGATTACCAACCAGGGCCAGCGCACGACGATGCGACCGATCCCGCCGAAGAAGCCCCCGCCTTCGATGACCTCGGCTCTGGCGTCCGGGGCGATCTTTGCCGGAAGCCGGGTTCGAGCCACTGGACCATGGTAGGTGACCTGCGGCGAGAACTCGGATGACCCGCTACCGTGGCCCACCCGGGGTGGGCGGAGTGTGCCGCTAGAATCGCTCTCAGCGGCGTTGATCCGGATATCACCGGGGAGCCTCCGGAAGAACGGCCCAAGATCCTCGGGCCCAGTAGAACCGGACGGTCGGGGCCCGTCACAGCCTTTCAAGAGCGACGCACGCGCCCGCGCGTGCGTAAGCGGGGTGGTACCGCGGCGCTCGCGCATCGCGCGTCGTCGTCCCCGTGCCCCAACGGCACCGGAGACCGACGCTGTGATGATGCCAACCGCTGCGGGGAACGGCTACCCGAAGTACTCCGGCGGAGCGCCGGACTTTCCCGCGCTTGAATGCGAGGTTCTGGACTACTGGGCCGCCGATGACACCTTCCGCGCCAGCATCCAGGGCCGCGACGGCGCGCCGGAATACGTGTTTTACGACGGACCCCCGTTCGCTAACGGCTTACCGCACTACGGCCATCTGCTGACCGGCTACGTCAAGGACATCGTTCCGCGCTACCGCACCATGCGTGGCTACAAGGTGGAGCGCAGGTTCGGTTGGGACACCCACGGACTGCCGGCCGAACTCGAGGTGCAGCGCCAACTCGGCATCACCGACAAGGCGCAGATCGAGGCGATGGGCATCGGCGCGTTCAACGATGCCTGCCGGGATTCGGTGCTCAAGTACACCGCCGAGTGGCGGGCCTATGTAACCCGCCAGGCGCGGTGGGTCGATTTCGACAACGACTACAAGACCCTTGATCTTCCGTTCATGGAGTCGGTCATCTGGGCGTTCAAACAACTCTGGGATAAAGGCCTGGCCTATGAGGGCGTGCGGGTGCTGCCGTACTGCTGGAATGACGAGACTCCGCTGTCCAGCCACGAATTGCGGATGGACGACGACGTCTATCAGAGCCGCCAGGACCCGGCGGTCACCGTCGGATTCTGCATCGACGCAACCGATTCCGACCTCGACGGTGCCTACCTGCTGATCTGGACCACCACGCCGTGGACGCTGCCGTCCAACCAGGCGGTGGCGGTCAACCCCGCGGTGGAGTACGTCGTCATCGAGGCCGATGGTCGGCGACTGGTGATGGCCCGTGAACGCCTCGGTGCTTACGCCCGCGAACTGGGGGAGGACCCCGCGATCCTCGGCACCTACGTCGGCGAGCGGTTGCTGGGTCTGCGCTACCTGCCGCCGTTCGCGTACTTCGCAGACTCGGAGAACTCATTTCAGGTGCTGCGCGGCGACTTCGTCACCACGGAGGACGGCACCGGCATCGTGCACATGGCTCCGGCCTACGGCGAGGATGACAAGACCACCACCGACACTGTTGGCATCACCCCGGTCACTCCGGTGGACGCCAAGGGCCGCTTCGACGCGAGCGTTTCCGACTATCAGGGTCAGCAGGTCTTCGACGCCAATGCGGCGATCATTCGGGACCTGAAAAACGGCACCGGTCCGGCCGCGGTGAATTCGCCGGTGTTGATCCGGCACGAGACCTATGACCACCCGTATCCGCACTGCTGGCGGTGTCGCAATCCGTTGATCTACCGCGCGGTGTCGTCGTGGTTCGTGAAGGTGACGGAGTTCCGCGATCGGATGGTCGAGCTCAATCAGCAGATCACCTGGTATCCCGAACATGTCAAGGATGGGCAGTTCGGTAAGTGGCTGGCAGGTGCCCGGGACTGGTCGATCTCGCGAAATCGCTACTGGGGTACCCCGATTCCGGTGTGGATCTCCGACGACCCCGCCTATCCGCGCATCGACGTCTACGGCAGCCTCGATGAACTGGAAGCGGACTTCGGGGTGCGACCGGACAATCTGCACCGGCCCTTCATCGATGAATTGACCCGCCCCAATCCCGACGACCCGACCGGCCGGTCGACGATGCGCCGCATTGAGGACGTCTTCGACGTCTGGTTCGATTCCGGCTCCATGCCCTACGGGCAGGTGCATTACCCGTTCGAGAACGACGACTGGTTCAGAGGTCACTTTCCCGGCGACTTCATCGTTGAATACATCGGCCAGACTCGCGGCTGGTTCTACACCCTGCACGTGTTGGCGACCGCGCTGTTCGACCGTCCGGCATTCAGAACCTGTGTGGCACATGGGATCGTGCTCGGCAACGACGGCGCGAAGATGAGCAAGTCGCTGCGCAACTATCCCGACGTCAACGAGGTGTTCGACCGCGACGGTTCCGATGCCATGCGCTGGTTCCTGATGGCCTCGCCGATCCTGCGGGGCGGGAACCTGGTGGTCACCGAGCAGGGCATCCGCGAGGGCGTTCGTCAGGTGCTGCTGCCGCTGTGGAACGCCTACAGCTTCCTGGCGCTCTACGCCCCGAGTATCGGCACCTGGCGCACTGATTCGGCGAACGTGCTGGACCGGTACATCCTGGCCAAGCTGGCGGCGTTGCGCGACGGCCTCACCGATGCCATGGACGTCTGCGACATCTCCGGGGCCTGCGAGCAATTGCGTCAGTTCACCGAGGCGCTGACGAACTGGTATGTGCGACGGTCTCGTTCGCGGTTCTGGACGGAGGATCCCGACGCCATCGACACGCTGCACACCGTCCTCGAGGTCACCACCAGGCTGGCTGCACCACTGCTGCCGATGGCAACCGAGGTGATCTGGCGCGGTATCACCGGCGGACGTTCGGTGCACCTGACCGACTGGCCACAGGCGGGTGTGCTTCCTGCGGACCCGGACCTGGTCGCCGCCATGGACCAGGTTCGGGAGGTGTGCTCCGCAGCGTCCTCGCTTCGCAAGGCGAACAAGTTGCGGGTTCGACTTCCCCTGTCGAAACTCACTGTGGCGGTTGATGACCCGAAGCTGCTGGCGCCGTTTGTCGATCTGATCGCCGACGAACTGAACGTCAAGGCGGTGGAACTCACCGACGATATCGCCGACTACGGCCGGTTCGAACTGACGGTCAACGCCCGGACCGCGGGCCCGCGGCTGGGCAAGGCGGTCCAGGACGCCATCAGAGCCGTCAAAGCCGGCGCCGGGGTGGCGAACCCGGATGGCACGCTGCGCGCCGGTGAGGTGACACTGCTTCCCGAGGAGTTCAGCTCCCGACTGGTTGCCGCGGACGAGCAGTTCACCGCCGCCCTCCCCGGCGGCAGTGGGCTGGTGGTCCTGGATGGCACCGTCACACCGGAGCTGGAGGCCGAAGGATGGGCCAAGGACCGGATCCGGGAACTTCAGGATCTGCGCAAGTCATCGGGCCTGGACGTCAGCGATCGGATCAGCGTGACGATGGCGGTACCGGCCGAGCGGGCCGACTGGGCCGGCGCCCATCGCGATCTGATCGCCGGGGAGGTGCTGGCCACCAGCTTCGAGTTCGGCGAACCGGCCGACGGCGTCGAGATCGGCGACGGAGTGCGGGTGGCGATCGCCAAACGGAGCTGAGTCCGGTCCGTGGCCGAGCGCTGGGTGCTGCACTTCGACATGGACGCGTTCTTCGCGTCCGTGGAGCAGCTCACCCGCCCGACGCTGCGGGGTCGGCCGGTTCTAGTCGGGGGAATGGGCGGGCGCGGCGTGGTGGCCGGCGCCAGCTACGAGGCCCGGGTGTTCGGGGCCCGTTCGGCGATGCCGGTGCACCAGGCGCGACGGCTGATCGGTGTGGCGGCGGTGGTGTTGCCGCCCCGCGGCGCGGTGTACTCGGTTGCCAGCCGACGAGTTCTCGACACCGTCCGAGCCCTGGTTCCGGTGCTCGAGCAGCTGTCCTTCGACGAGGCGTTCGGTGAACCCGCCGAACTCATCGGCGCGACACCGCTCCAGGTGCAGGAGTTCTGTGCACACCTGCGCCGCCGGGTGCGCGAACAGACCGGGCTGGTGGCCTCGGTAGGCGCGGGCTCGGGAAAGCAGATCGCCAAGATTGCCTCGGGACTGGCCAAACCCGATGGCGTGCGGGTGATCCGGCCCGACGAGGAGCGCGCACTTCTCGACGGGCTGCCGGTCCGCCGGCTGTGGGGCATCGGCCCGGTGGCCGAGGAGAGGCTGCACCGGCTCGGTGTCGAGACGGTCGGGCAACTGGCCGCGTTGACCGACGCCGAGTCGGCGAGCATCCTCGGCGCCACCATCGGCCCCGCACTGCACCGGTTGGCCCGCGGCATTGACGACCGGCCGGTGACCGAACGCGCCGAGGCCAAACAGATCAGTGCTGAATCCACCTTCGCCGCCGACCTCATGACGCTGGAGGCACTGCGTGAGGCCGCTGCTCCGATTGCCGAGCATGCCCATCGCCGGCTGGCCCGCGACGGCCGGGGCGCCCGCACGGTGACGGTGAAGCTCAAGAAGGCGGACATGTCGACGCTGACCCGCTCGGCCACCCTGCCGTATGCCACCGCCGACGCCGGTGCGCTGGCTGCGACGGTGCACCGCCTGCTGCTCGATCCGCGTGAGATCGGACCGATTCGCCTTCTGGGAGTGGGGTTTTCCGGTCTCAGCGACGTTCTTCAGGAGTCGCTGTTCCCGGAACTCGAACAGCAGGAGGTGGAGTTGGCCCAGAGATCTGAGTTGGCCCGAATTCCGGTTCCCGAGCCGGCGACGGCGACTCCGGCGGCGGGGTGGCGGATCGGCGACGACGTCACCCATCCGGAGTTCGGCCACGGCTGGGTGCAGGGCGCCGGCCACGGTGTGGTGAGCGTGCGGTTCGAGACCCGGCTCAGCGGTCCTGGCGTCATGCGGACCTTTGCGGCCGGCAGCGTCGAACGCGACAGCGCCGAACTGAGCAGTGCCAACCCGGTGGACAGTCTGGACTGGCCGGACTCCGGGGCCGAAGTGTCAGAGCACTCAGGTGCTGCTGACTCTGGGGCCGAAGTGTCAGAGCACTCAGGTGCTGCTGACAGCGGGGCACCAGCGGGCCAGGACGTCGGCGACGGGTAACCCGGCGGCGAGTGCCGCCATCACCAGCACTCGGGCCTGGCCGGCCCGCAGTCCCGGCGCCATCACCGCCCCTGCGCCGAGCAGGTCCCGGCCGGGGCCGTAGTCCGCGACGGCCCGTCCGCCCGGTACCCGGGTGGTCACCGCCACCGCGATGCCGCGGGCGCAGACTCGGGCCACCGCCTCGATCACCGGGTCGCCGGCATTGCCCGATCCGGTCGCCTCCAGTACCAGTCCACGGGCACCGGCCGCGGCGAACGCCTCGATAGCGGTGCTGTCGGCGCCGGGATAGGCCGCCACGATGTCGACCCGCGGGGTCACGCGCAGCGGACCGAGGTAGGGGCGGTCCTTGCCTCCGGTCAGGCGGAACCGCCCGCCGTAGACCTCACCTAACGCGGGTGCGCCGCCGAACACCGCCTTGCCACCCAGCTTGGAGGTGCCCAGCGGGGCCCACACCACACCGGCGAAACTCAGCAGGACGCCAAGGTCGGCGGCCGCGGGATCGGCAGCGACCGCCAGTGCGTCGCGCAGGTTTGCCGGGCCGTCGGGGTCCGGATCGTCGGCCGGGCGGGCCGCGCCGGTCAGCACCACCGGCGCCCGGCCGCGGTAGCCGAGGTCCAGCCACAGCGCGGTCTCCTCCATGGTGTCGGTGCCGTGGGTCACGACGATTCCGTCGGCCCCGCCGGCTGCGGCGTCCTCGGCGGCGGCGCCGATCCGCACCCAGTCCGCCGGACTCAACTGAGAGCTGTCCATCGCGAACAGGTCCACCACATCGACGTCGAGTCCCGCCGATACCTCATCGCCGGTCCGGGAGGGCCGCAGCACCCCGTCCTGGTCGTGACTGGTCGCGATCGTCCCGCCGGTGGTGATGACGACAAGTCGCGGCATGTCGACATCATGGCAGCCGCCCGTCGTATTGGAATGGCTCGGCGACAGCGCGGCGACCGGCCTAGGGGATGATGGAGCCGTGACCGACGAACCCGCGCTCGGCGCTGAGCCTCTTCCCGTCGGGGCCGAGATCGACGCTTCGCCGCCCCGGCGCCGGCTGGGCCTACTGCTCGCGGTCGCCGCGGTGGTGCTGGCGCTGGACATCGTGACCAAGGTTCTGGCCGTCGAGTTGCTGACACCCGGCCGGCCGGTGTCGATCATCGGCGACACGGTCACCTGGACGCTGGTCCGCAACTCGGGTGCGGCGTTCTCGATGGCGACCGGCTACACCTGGGTGCTGACCCTGGTTGCGACCGGGGTGGTGGTCGGCATCATCTGGATGGGGCGTCGGCTGCTCTCGCCGTGGTGGGCCGTGGGGCTGGGAATGATCCTCGGCGGCGCGACGGGCAACCTGGTGGATCGGTTCTTCCGCTCGCCCGGGCCGTTGCGCGGCCACGTGGTGGACTTCCTGTCCATCGGCTGGTGGCCGGTGTTCAACGTCGCCGACCCGGCCGTGGTGGGTGGGGCGATCCTGCTGGTCGGCCTGTCGCTGTTCGGTTACGACTTCGACCGTCCCGACCGCCGGTCGGAGAGTCCCTGATGGGCGAACGGTCCCTGGCGATTCCGGACGGATTGGGCGGCATGCGGGTCGATGCCGGACTGGCCAGGCTGCTCGGTTTGTCCCGCACCGCTGCCGCGGCCGTCGCCGAGGACGGTGGGGTCCAGATCGACGGGATCCGGGCCGGGAAGTCCGATCGGCTCGAGGCCGGCGCGTGGCTTACCGTGCAACTGCCGGAATCGCCTGCGCCCGTGGAGAATACGCCGGTTCACCTTGAGGGCATGACGATCCTGTACTCCGATGACGATATCGTCGCCGTCGACAAGCCGCCGGGGGTGGCCGCGCACGCCACGGTGGGCTGGCACGGCCCGACCGTGCTCGGCGGGCTGGCCGCGGCAGGTTTCCGGGTCAGCACCTCCGGGATCCACGAACGGCAGGGCATCGTGCAACGCCTCGACGTCGGCACCTCGGGCGTGATGGTCGTGGCGCTGTCCGAGCGGGCCTACACCGTGCTCAAGCGGGCATTCAAGCAGCGCACCGTCGACAAGCGGTATCACGCTGTGGTGCAAGGACATCCGGACCCCTCCAGCGGAACCATCGACGCCCCGATCGGGCGCAGTCGCGGCAACGACTGGAAGTTCGCGGTGACCGAGAACGGCCGGCCCAGCGTCACCCATTACGACACCCTCGAGATGTTCCGTGCGGCCAGCCTGCTCGACGTCCACCTCGAAACCGGCCGCACCCATCAGATCCGGGTGCACTTCGCCGCTCTGCGCCACCCGTGCGCCGGGGATCTGACCTATGGCGCCGACCCGGTGCTGGCCAAGCGGCTGGGTCTGCAACGGCAATGGCTGCACGCCCGCTCGCTGGCGTTCACCCACCCGGGCGACGGCCGGCACATCGAAATCACCAGTCCCTATCCCGCCGATCTGCAGCACGCCCTGGACGTGCTGCGCACGGACTCGTGAGCGCCATTCGGCCCGCGCCGCCCGCGCCGCGCCGGAGTCGGAAAGGTACCTTGTCGCCATCATGATGGACACCAAACGCCGCCGCCGGATGTTGATCGCCGCCACCGCAGCGCTGGCTGCAGTCGCGATCGTGGTGCCCGTCATCGGCGTATTGCTGGTGCCCATGCTCAACCGCGAGTCCGACACCCCGATCGCCGCGCCGACCACCGCACCCGCCCTGACCATCAAGCCGCTGCCGGTCCGGCCGGTGATCAGCGCGTTCGTCACCACCCCGGCCCAGTGCCCACCGGCCACGCCCGTCCCACCCGAGGCGCCGATGCGGGTCTGCGACATCAACCGGACCGCGGTTTACCAACTCGGCCCGGAGGGAATCCGGCTGCAACTGACCAACGCCGACTCGTTCCGCAACCCGCTGACCGGCGCCGAAACGGTGCAGATGTCAATGACCAACGAATCGGCCCAGGATTTCGCCCGGTTCACCGCGGACCGGGTGGGCCAGCAGGTCGCCTTCGTGCGCGCCGGGACGGTCGTCTGGGGCCCCAAGATCAGCGCCCCGATCGACGGGCAGGTGCTGCAGTTGAGCGGGGAGTTGACCCCTGAGCAGGCCACGGAGATCACCCGGATGCTGCGCGACGAGACCTGAGTTCGGATCCGCCGCGAGACACGGCCGGCGGACACGCCGAACGCGTCACCGGCCGGGCCTAAACTGACGGGCCTATGGCCACCACCGACTCGTTCGTGCATCTGCACAACCACACCGAGTACTCAATGCTCGACGGTGCCGCCAAGATCACCCCCATGCTGGCCGAGGCCCAGCGCCTGGAGATGCCGGCCATCGGCATGACCGACCACGGCAACATGTACGGGGCCAGCGAGTTCTTTCATGCCGCTACCAAGGTGGGTATCAAGCCGATCATCGGCGTGGAGGCCTACGTGGCCCCCGGGTCCCGTTTTGATACCCGGCGGATTCTGTGGGGCGATCCGGGCCAGAAATCCGACGACGTCTCCGGCAGCGGCGCCTACACGCACCTGACCATGGTCGCGCACAACGCCACCGGGCTGCGCAATCTCTTCACCCTGACCTCCCGGGCCTCGTTCGAAGGCCAGCTCGGCAAGTGGCCGCGGATGGACGCCGAGATCATCGCCGAGCATGCGGCGGGCATCATCGCCACCACCGGGTGCCCGTCCGGGGAGGTGCAGACCCGGCTGCGGCTGGGCCAGGACGCTGCGGCGCTGGAATCGGCGGCGCGGTGGCGGGAGATCTTCGGCGCGGAGAACTACTTCCTCGAATTGATGGACCACGGCTTGTCGATCGAGCGCCGGGTCCGGGACGGGTTGCTCGAGGTCGGTCGCAAGCTGGGCATCCCACCGTTGGCCACCAACGACTGTCACTACGTCACCCGCGAGGCCGCGCACAGCCACGAGGCGCTGCTGTGCGTGCAGACCGGCAAGACGCTGTCGGACCCCAACCGGTTCAAGTTCGACGGCGACGGGTACTACCTCAAGTCGGCGGCCGAGATGCGAGCGCTCTGGGACCGCGAGATCCCCGAGGCCTGTGACTCGACCCTGCTGGTCGCCGAACGGGTCGAGTCCTACGCCGAGGTGTGGGAGCCGCGGGACCGGATGCCGGTGTTCCCCGTGCCGGAGGGCCACACCCAGGCCAGTTGGCTGCGCCGGGAGGTTGACGCCGGACTGGCCCGCCGCTTCCCCGCCGGAGTGCCCGCCGACTACTCCGAGCGCGCCGCCTATGAGATCGGCGTGATCTGCGACAAGGGTTTCCCGGCCTACTTCCTCATCGTCGCCGACCTGATCAACCATGCCCGCTCGGTCGACATCCGGGTCGGCCCGGGCCGCGGTTCGGCCGCCGGGTCGCTGGTCGCCTATGCGCTACGGATCACCGATATCGACCCCATCGAACACGGACTGCTGTTCGAGCGGTTCCTCAATCCCGAACGTGCGTCGATGCCCGACATCGACATCGACTTCGACGACCGCCGCCGCGGCGAGATGGTGCGCTACGCCGCCGAGAAGTGGGGTAGTGACCGCGTCGCGCAGGTCATCACCTTCGGCACCATCAAGACCAAGGCCGCGCTCAAGGACTCCGCCCGGGTGCACTACGGCCAGCCTGGATTCGCCATCGCCGACCGGATCACCAAGGCACTGCCGCCGGCCGTCATGGCCAAGGACATCCCGCTGTCCGGGATCACCGACCCCACCCACGAGCGGTACAAAGAGGCCGCCGAGGTGCGCGGGTTGATCGACTCCGACCCCGATGTCCGGACGATCTACGAGACAGCCCGTGGCCTGGAGGGTCTGGTCCGCAACGCCGGTGTGCACGCCTGCGCGGTGATCATGAGTTCGGAGCCGCTGACCGATGTGATCCCGCTGTGGAAGCGGCCACAGGACGGCGCCATCATCACCGGTTGGGACTATCCGTCGTGCGAGGCCATCGGCCTGCTCAAGATGGACTTCCTGGGCCTGCGCAACCTGACGATCATCGGCGATGCGCTGGAGAACATCACCGCAAACCGGGGCGTCGACGTGGTGCTCGAGTCGTTGACGCTCGACGATCCGGCGACCTTCGAACTGCTCTCCCGGGGCGACACCCTGGGGGTGTTCCAACTCGACGGCGGCCCGATGCGGGATCTCCTTCGCCGCATGCAGCCCACGGGTTTCGCCGACATCGTCGCGGTGCTCGCGCTGTACCGGCCGGGCCCGATGGGGGTCAACGCCCACAACGACTACGCCGACCGCAAGAACGGCCGTCAGGCGATCAAGCCGATCCACCCCGAGTTGGCCGAACCACTGCAGGACGTGCTGGCCGAGACCTACGGCCTGATTGTCTACCAGGAACAGATCATGCGCATCGCGCAACGCGTCGCGGGCTATTCCCTGGCCCGAGCCGACATTCTGCGCAAGGCGATGGGTAAGAAGAAACGCGATGTGCTCGACAAGGAGTACGAGGGCTTCGCCGAGGGCATGCGGGCCAACGGATTCTCGGCCGGTGCGATCAAGGTGTTGTGGGACACCATCCTGCCGTTCGCCGACTACGCGTTCAACAAGTCGCACGCGGCCGGCTACGGCCTGGTGTCGTATTGGACCGCCTATCTCAAAGCGAAC
>CAMCWJ010000043.1 GCA_945882475.1 Bifidobacterium breve | reverse complement strand
ACACGGTGGCCGCCGGGCTCTACCAGTACAGCCTGCTCGACGTGATCGACATCGCTGACATCTCCGAGCGGGACGCCGCCGAGGTGGCCGACACGTACTTCGCGCTGATGGACTATCTGGGCACCGATGACCTGTTGACCGCCGTGTCGGGCCTGCCGCGCGACGACCGCTGGCATGCGCTGGCCCGGCTGGCGGTCCGCGACGACATCTACGGATCCTTGCGGGCACTGTGTTTTGACGTCCTCGCCGCCGGGGAGCCGGACGAGACAGGGCCGCAGAAGATCGCCGAGTGGGAGCACGGCAACGGATCGCGGATCGAGCGGGCCCGCCGGACGCTGACCGAGATCCGGGCCAGCGACACCCGCGATCTGGCCACCCTGTCGGTGGCGGCCCGCCAGATCCGCAGCATGACCCGAACGAGTGGGACGGGCAAGAGTGTCTAACGGATTCACCACCGGCGTCGCAGTGCGCTGGTCCGACATCGACTGCTATCAGCACATCAACCACGCGACGATGGTGACCATCCTGGAAGAGGCGCGGGTGGAGTTCCTCCGCGAGCCGTTCGCCGAGGAAGCGACGACCATCGGATTGCTGATCCACGAGGTGCAGGTGCTCTACAAAGGCCAACTGCGCCTTGTGGATTCACCGCTTCAGGTGACGATGTGGACCATGCGGTGCCGCGCGGTCGACTTCACCCTCGGCTACGAGGTCCGCTCGATCGGCGCCGCCGCCGATTCACGCCCGGCGGTGATCGCGCAGACCCAACTCGCGGCGGTGCACATCGAGGAGCAGCGGCTGGTTCGGCTCTCGGCCACTCACCGGGAGTATTTGCAGCGCTGGCAGCGATGACGGACATCTGGATACCCGACCCCACCCACCGGCGGGACCTCAGGGTCTTCTGCGAGCGCGCCCTTCGACTGGACCCGGCGGCCGTGATCCGGCTGCGCCGACGGGCCGACGGCCTCGCCGGTGTCTGGGTCGGCACCGGTTTCGACGTGCTGGCCGGCCGGGTGGTGGCCGCCCGTCTGGAGCCGGCCGACTTCTCCTGCGGAGCGGATGTGCTGCGCCAGGGATTGGTCGACGGGCAGGAGGCCGGTCACGCCGACCCGGGGTATTCGATGGACTCGGCCTGGCGCGGTGCGCTGCCCCCGGAGACCGGGTTCGTCCACGTTGACGACGTCCCGGCGTCGGTACTCGCCGAGTTGGCCCGGCGCGGTGCCGACCTCGCCCTCGAGCACGGTGGCGCGCACGGGCCGCCGGCGTCGCTGCTCGATTCCGAAGTGCTACATGTCGCCGGGGGAGGTGCCGACGCCGCGGTGCCGCTGCGGTGTGTATTGGCCTTGACCGCAATGGGTTTCATGCCCGAGGCGGCCGACGAGGTGGTGCGGGTTCGGGTGCTGCCGGGATGGCTGCGCATCGACGCCCGGTTCGGGTCGGTGTTCCGGCGCCGAGGCGACCCGGTCCTGCTGCTGCCCTGATCCGAAGCTACTCAGAAGGTGGAGTTGACCATCGCGTCCGCCGCCATCTCCAGGTAGGTCAGCAACTCGCGGCGATGCTCGTCGTCGAGGGTGGCCGGATCCACCGCGGCGACCGCGATGTGCATGCAGCGCAGCCACGCGTCGCGTTCGATGAACCCGATCCGGAATGGAGCGTGCCGCATCCGAAGGCGGGGGTGGCCGCGCTGGTCGGAGTAGGTCCGCGGCCCGCCCCAGTACTGCTCGAGGAACATCCGCAGCCGGTCCTCAGCTCCGTCGAGGTCGTCGTCGGGGTACAGCGGCCGCAACACTTCGTCGGAACGGACCAATTCGTAGAAACGCGCCACGATGACGCGGAACGTTTCGGCTCCGCCGACCGCGTCGTAAAAGGTCTGCGGGGTCCCCGATGCGTCATCGCTCACCCAATCATTGTGGTTGGACCGCCGAACAGTGCACAAATACGGGTCTAACACGACACAAATACGCGTGCGAAGAGCGGCGATCCATGATGCACTGGTCTGCGGAGGATGCATGGCGCAAGGCAAACGCAACCGCGGTCACCGTGCCGCGGCAGGTTCGGCTGGGTCCGCGTCCGTCTCTGCCCTGCACAGGGTCGATGGTCACGGCAGGGTCGACACCCATTCCTCAGCCACGCCGGAGGGGTCGGTCTGGGGGCGCCGCCGGGTCCTGCTGCTGAACTCCACCTTCGAGCCGCTCACCGCACTGCCTATCCGGCGTGCGGTGGTGATGGTGCTGTGCGGGAAAGCCGACGTGGTGCACGACGATCCCGCCGGCCCGGTCATCCACTCGGCGACCCGCGCGATCGGGGTGCCGTCGGTGATCCGGCTGCGTAGCTATGTGCGGGTGCCCTATCGGGCGCGGATCCCGATGACCCGGGCCGCCCTGATGCACCGGGATCGCTTCCGCTGTGCCTACTGCGGCGCCAAGGCCGACACCGTCGATCACGTGGTGCCGCGCAGTCGCGGCGGCGAGCATTCCTGGGAGAACTGCGTGGCCGCCTGCTCGAATTGCAACCACCGCAAGGCCGACAAGTTGCTCAACGAACTGGGCTGGACCCTGCGACTGGTGCCGACCCCGCCCAAGGGTCAGCACTGGCGACTTCTGTGCACCATCAAGGAACTTGACCCGGCGTGGGTGCGCTACCTCGGAGAGGGAGCGGCCTGAGCGTGCGGTGTGACGGTCCGGGCCGCGAAAATCCGGCCGCTGCGCTAGCGTGGACGCCGTGAACCCAACGCTGTTGCACGTCCTCTTCGTCGTAGTGCCGCTGGGGACCGCGGGACTGCTCGCAGCGGTCGCCTACTCACGCAAGGGCACCCATCCGGCCACCTACTCGATGTCGCAGCCCTGGACCCACGCGCCGATTCTGTGGGCGGCTACCGACGAGTCGATTCCCGGCGGCCACCACGGTCACGGCGACTCCGTTCTGAGCGTGGGAGGTGGCGCAAGTGGCCGGTGGTGAGCGCGCCCTCGTCCGCTTCGACGAGGCCAACCTGCCGTTGGGTTACGCGGTAACCGCCAGTGGGCGGATCTCCGGCGTCACCGAGGCTGGACAACTCTCGGTGCAGTACCCGTTTCCGATCAAGGATCTGGCGGCCCTCGACGACGCCCTGACCTATGGCAGCCGGCAGTCCAAGGCGCGCTTCGCGGTCTACATCGGCAATCTCGGCGAAGACACCACCGCTCGGGCCCGGGAGATTCTTGGCGATGTCCCCACGCCCAATAACGCTGTGCTGCTGGCGGTTTCGCCGGATCAACGATCCATTGAGGTCGTCTACGGGTCGGACGTACGGGGCCGTGGCGCCGAGTCGGCCGCCCCGCTGGGTGTCGCGGCTGCCGCGGGTGCGTTCCGGGAGGGCAACCTCATCGACGGACTCATCAGTGCCATCCGGGTCATGTCGGCGGGCATTTCTCGACCCTGATGCGGGCCGCTTTCGGCCTCAGCGGGCGTCGAACTCCCGTGCCTGCAGCGCCCGCGCCACACCAGCGCGGCCTTCGCTCACCAGCCGTCGCAACGCGGCCGGCACGTGCAGGCCGCCCATGAACTCCTCGGCGGCGGCCAGCGCCGCGGGGCTGACATCCCAGGACGGGTACAGGCCAACCACCACGGTCTGCGCCACCTCGCTGGAACGGCGCTCCCAGACGGCCCCGATCGACTCGAAGTAGCGTCGGGTGTACGGCGCCAGCAGTCCGGCCTGGCCGGGCTGAACGAAACCGCCGATGATCGCGCGGGCGGTGGCATTGGGCAGGGTGTCGTCCTCGAGCACCTCCTGCCAGGCCCGCGCCTTCACCTCGGGCTGGGGCCGGGCCGCCGAGGCGGACGCGGCGTGGCGCTTGCCGGCCGCGGTCGGATCGCGCTGCGCCTCGGCGTCGATGAAGGGCGACTGCGGCCCCTGCGCGTCGATCCGTCCGCCCGCAGCCAGTGCGATGACGATCCGCCAGCGCAGATCGGTGTCGATCTGCAAACCGGCCAGCCCATGATCGGCCGGGTCGTGGTCGAGCAGTTCGGCCAGCAGCTCCCGGTGGCGGGGTGGGAGCACCGAGGTGCATAACGCGTTCACATAGGCCAGTTGGTGATCAGAGCCCGCCTTGGCCTCGCGGGCCAGTTCCACCAGCCGGTCGGCGAACCCCGGCCAGCCCTGTTCGGCAGCCCAGCCCGGTTCGGCGTAGGAGTTCAGTGCGCTTTGCGCCTGCAGCAGGAGCCGCTGTGCCACACCGACTTCGGTCTCGCCTCCCACTCCGCGCATCACCAGCGCGACGAAGTCCCGGGCCTTCAGCTCGGCGTCGCGCGTCATCTCCCAGGCCGCCGACCACACCAGGGTGCGGGGAAGTGGCTCGGCGATATCGGCGATCCGGGCGGTGGCGACGCTCAATGACTCCGGGTCCAGGCGCATCGAGCAGTAGGTCAGGTCATCGTCGTTGACCAAGACCAGCTTTCCGCGCGGAACACCCTGCAGCGCAGGGACTTCGGTCACCGGACCTACGACGTCGAGTTCCTCCCGGTGCACCCGGATCAGCGTGCCGTCCTGCTCGTCGTAGATGCCGATGGCAAGCCGGTGCACCCGGGTCTCGCCGGCGCCGGGGGCGGCGGGGCCCTGGATGATCGCGAACCGGGTGAATCTGCCCTGTGCGTCGACGTCGAAGTCGGCCCGCAGGGTGTTCAGTCCGGTGGTCTTCAGCCACTGCCGACCCCAGTCGGAAAGGTCGCGTCCCGATGCCCGCTCCAACGCGCCGAGCAGATCGTCGAAGGTGGCGTTGCCGAAGGCGTGCGCTGTGAAGTAGTCCCGAAGCCCGGCCAGGAAATGGTCCAGTCCGACGTAGGCCACCAACTGCTTGAGAACGCTGGCACCCTTGGCGTAGGTGATGCCGTCGAAGTTCACCTCGACGGCGTGCAGGTCGGGGATGTCCGCGGCGACCGGGTGCGTGGACGGCAACTGGTCCTGGCGGTAGGCCCACGACTTCTCCACGTTGGCGAACGTGGTCCACGCCTCGCTGTACTCGGTGGCATCGGCCTGGCACAGCACCGAGGCGAAGGTGGCGAAGGATTCGTTGAGCCACAGGTCATCCCACCACCGCATGGTGACGAGGTCGCCGAACCACATGTGCGCCATTTCATGCAGCACGGTCTCGGCGCGCCGCTCGTAGGAGGCGCGGGTGACCTTGCTGCGGAACACGTAGTCCTCGAGGAAGGTGACCGCGCCGGCGTTCTCCATCGCCCCGGCATTGAACTCGGGCACGAACAACTGGTCGTACTTGCCGAAGGCGTAGGGCACCCCAAAGTTGCTGTGGTAGAAGCCGAAACCCTGCTTGGTTTCGGTGAACAATCGTTCGGCATCCATGAACGGCGCCAGCGAGGCACGGCAGAACAAGCCCAGCGGGATCTCGCCGTACTCGTCGGCGTAGACGTCGTCCCACCGGGTGTAGGGCCCTGCGATCAACGCCACCAGATAGGTGCTCATCGGTGCGGTGGTGGCAAAGGTGTGAAGGTTCTTCTCCCCGTGCTCGGCGACGTCGGCGGTGGCGCCGTTGGAGATCACCTGCCAGTGCGCGGGCGCGCTGACGGTGACGTCGAAGGTGGCCTTGATATCGGGTTGGTCGAAGCAGGCGAACATCCGCTTGGCGTCGGCGGTTTCGAACTGCGAGTACAGGTAGACCTCGCCGTCGACAGGGTCGACGAAGCGGTGCAGACCCTCGCCGGTGTTGGAGTAGCGACAGTCGGCCTCCACCACCAGCACGTTATGGTGGGCCAACCCGCGCAACCCGATCCCGCGGGACTCGTCGTAGCCGGACACGTCGATCTCGTGGCCGTTGAGCACCGCCCGGTGCACCCGGTCGGCGGCCAGGTCGATGTAGGTGTCGGCACCGGGCAGGGCCTCGAACTCCACCGTCGTGGTGGAACCGAAGGTCTTGTCGCTGGTGGTCAGGTCCAACTCGATCCGGTAGCGCTGGACGGTCACCAGTGCCGCGCGCTCGATGGCCTCATTGCGGGTCAGATTCGGAAGCACGGGTCCCAACCTATCCTGGTGTCACAAGACCCACACCGAGGAGAAGCCATGCCGAAGTCCCGCGCCGATTTCTGGTTCGACCCGCTGTGCCCGTGGGCCTGGATCACCTCGCGGTGGATCCTCGAGGTCGAGAAGGTGCGCGACATCGAGGTGCACTTCCGGGTGATGAGCCTGGCGGTGCTCAACGAGGGCCGCGACCTTCCCGAGCAGTACCAGGAGTTGATGACGAAGGCGTGGGGCCCGGTGCGGGTGGCGATCGCCGCCGAGCAGGCGCACGGCGCCGAAGTCCTGGCTCCGCTCTATACCGCGATGGGCACCCGCATCCACAACGAGGGCAACAAGGACCTCGAGCAGGTGATCGCTGGATCGCTTGCCGAGGCCGGCCTGCCGGCCGAACTTGCCGCGGCTGCTGCTGATCCGTCCTACGACGTGGCACTGCGCGCAAGTCACCACGCCGGGATGGACGCCGTCGGCCCCGATGTCGGCACCCCCACCATCCACGTCGACGGGGTGGCCTTCTTCGGCCCGGTGCTGTCCCGGATCCCGCGTGGCGAGCAGGCCGGAAAGCTGTGGGACGCCTCGGTGATCTTCGCCGCGTACCCGCATTTCTTCGAACTCAAGCGGAGCCGTACGGAAGGGCCGGAATACGATTAGGGTCCCCGGATTACGTTTAGGGTGAGGGCCATGCGCGTCTACCTCGGCTCGGACCACGCCGGCTACGAATTCAAGCAGGCCATCATCGCCCACCTGACGAAGGCCGGTCACGAGCCGATCGATTGCGGTGCGTTCAGCTACGACGCCGAGGACGACTATCCGGCATTCTGCATAGCTGCGGCAAGCCGCACCGTGGCCGATCCCGGCAGCCTCGGCATCGTGCTCGGTGGGTCGGGCAACGGCGAGCAGATCGCCGCGAACAAGGTGCCGGGCGTACGGTGCGCGCTGGGGTGGAGCGTCGAGACCGCAAAACTGGCCCGCGAGCACAACAACGCACAGGTAATCGGCATTGGTGGCCGCATGCACACCGAGGCCGAGATGCTCGCCATCGTCGACGCTTTCGTCGGCACCGAGTGGTCGAAAGCGCAACGCCACCAACGCCGTATCGACATCCTCGCCGAGTACGAGCGCACCCACGTCGCACCTCCGGTGCCCGGCGCCGCGCACTAGCGCCCGGGAACGCTGCCGTGCCCGAGGGCCATACCCTGCATCGGCTGGCCCGGCTGCATCAGCGCCGGTACGGCGGTTCCCGAGTGGTGGTCTCGAGCCCGCAGGGCCGGTTCGCTGATGCGGTGCTGGTCGACGGACTGGTGCTGCGCCGCGCCTCGGCGTGGGGCAAGCATCTGTTCCACCATTACGAGGCCGACGGTCGTCGGCTCGGCGCGATCGTGCACGTTCATCTGGGGCTGTACGGCACGTTCCGTGAGTCACGGGTGCCAATGGCACCCGCGGTCGGTCAGGTCCGGATGCGGATGATCGGCGCCGAGTACGGAACGGACCTGCGCGGGCCCACCGCCTGCGAGGTGATCGACGAGGCACAACACGCCGGGATCCTGTCCCGACTGGGCCCGGACCCGTTGCGCAGCGATGCCGACCCGACGTTGGCCTTTGCACGGATATCGAAGTCGCGCAGGGCAATCGGTGCGCTACTGATGGATCAGGCGGTGCTGGCAGGCGTGGGAAATGTGTATCGCGCCGAGTTACTCTTCCGGCACGGCATCGACCCGTACCGGCCCGGCCGGGATATCGGCGAGGCGGAGTTCGACGCGGCGTGGACCGATCTAGTCGAATTGATGAAGATCGGGGTGCGGCGCGGCCGCATCATCGTCATCCGGCCCGAGGATGACCATGGCGCACCGGGCTACCGACCGAAGCGGCCTCGTACTTACGTGTACCGACGGACCGGCGAGGCGTGCCGACCCTGCGGGACGAAGGTGCGCACCGCCGAGATGGAGGGTCGCAACCTGTTCTGGTGTCCAACCTGTCAGACCTGAGGCGTCAGAAGTCGCCGAATCCGCCGCCGAAGTCGCCCCCGCCGAAGTCGCCCCCGCCGAATCCGCCGCCGAAGTCCCCGCCGCCGCTGTCCCAGCCGCCGCCGCCGAAATCACCGCCGCCGTCACCGCCGAAGTCGCCCCCGCCGTCACCGTAATCGCCGCCGGCGGCATCCATGCCCTGGTCGTAACCGGCGTCGAAGCCCTGATCGAATCCTGAGCCGTAACCGTTCTCAAAGCCCGACGCGCCGTAGCCCACGCCGCTCATCCCGCTGAACATCGCGTCGAAGAGCAACACCGAACCGAAGCCCCAGGCGCCGGCCACCAAGGCCGGCTTCCACCACGGCTCGGAGTACCAACCTGCCGGAACCGGCCGGCCCGCGACCCGGCCGCCCGGGTAGTAGTTCGGGGTCCGCGGCGTCGGGCCGGGGGAGGCCTCGATCTGGCGTCCCTCGAAGTCGATCCGGCGGTCCTCGGTGACCGTGCCGGCCGACTTCTGGCCCGCGATCGTCTCCAATTCCGGACCCGGATCCATGCCCATCGCGGAGCGCGCCGCGCGCACGTAATACAGCCCCTCGAGGGCGCTCTCCTTGGCCAGTTGGGCCTGCTTGGCCGTGGTGGCCTGATCGATCTGCGAGGAGGCCGCGGTGAATCGTTCCGAGGCGTCCGAGAGCGCCTGCTGCGAGGCCGGGTCGGTGCCGGTCAGGCTGAACACCTGCCCGCCGAGGCGCTCGATGGTCCGGCGGGCATCGGCCTTCGCGTCGGCCACGTTCGCGATCTCACGCCGCCCGGAGGCGCGGGAGGAACTGAACATGGTCAGGCCCACGGCACCGACCGCCAAGACGACCAGAAGCAGAAGAAATCCATCCATGGCGCCCACAGTACCGACTCCGCGGGAGTTGCGGGGTTGCTCCGAGCACGCCCTTTCAGGCCGTGCGGGTGGGTACTTCCGGGTGGACTCCGAGGGCCCGGTAGACCTCGTTGCTGAGGCTGGTGCTGCGTGGGTCGGCGTTGCACTTGGTGGCGTCGAAGTAGTTCATCACGTAGGCGTAGCCGATCCGATGTTCCAGATCGACGAACCCGTAGGAACCACCCGATCCGCCGTGGCCGAAGCTGCGCAGGTTCGGCCCGGCCACGCCGCGCTGATTGAGCATGTAGCCCAGGCCCCAGCCGTGATCGGCCACCCGCGGGCCGAGGACGACGTCGGTGTCGAAGCCGCCCTGGGAGATTCGCACCGACTCGAGGTGGGCGCGGCCGAGGATCTTTTCCTGCGCCAGGCCGTTGTAGAACGTGGCCAGGCCCAGCGCCGAGACGTGACCGTTGGTTCCGGGGAACTCGCAGGCGCGCCACCGGGCGATGTCCTCGCAGCCCAACTCGTCGTCGGCGACGAAGCCCATCGACGCAGACAGGCCGGCCATCGGATGCTCGGCCAGGGAATCCGGATGGCCGGGCGCCCCGCCCTTGGCCAGGACGTCGCGGATGTGCGGTTTGTTGATCATGTCCGCGCAGCGGTGGTGCTCGGCCGTCGGCAGCCCGATGTGGACGTCGATGCCCATTGGTTCGGCGATCTCGGTCCGCAGATACTGCCCGATAGTGCGGCCGGTGACCCGGCGCACCACCTCGCCGAGAATGAACCCGAAGCTCACCATGTGATAGCCCTGCGCGGTGCCGGGTTCCCACCACGGTTCGGCGGCGGCGAGGCGCCGGCACACCAGGTCCCAGTCGGCGGTCTCGCTCCAGTGCATCCGGGTGCGGGGCGCGATGACCCCGGAACGGTGCCCCAGCACCGAGGCGACCGTGACGTTCTGCTTGCCGGCCTGTGCGAACTCAGGCCAGTACTGAGCCACCGGCGCGTAGAGATCGATCTCGCCGCGGTCGGCCAGCAGGTGAACACAGGTGCTGGTCAGACCCTTGGTGCCGGAGAAGACGCTGGCAAGGGTGTTCTCCCGCCAGCGGCGGCGTCGGCGGGCGTCGGCGTATCCGCCCCACAGATTGACCACGAGGTCGCCGTCGACCCACACCGCGACCGCGGCGCCAACCTCGTTGTGATGGGTGAAGTTCGTCTCGAAGGCCTCGCGCACCCGCTCGAAGCGAGGCGCACAGCTTCCGTCGACCGTCTGGTCGCTCACGCGCCCTCCTGGCTGGGATTCGATCCGCGAGTTCAATCCGCACCCGGGCGGGCGGTGGACTGAACCCAGAATCTACGGACGCCCGGGAACCGGGAGAAGCGCCCAGCGCAATCGCGGCCGAACCGCGATCGTGTCGTTACCAGCGGAGATGGCGGTTGCCCGGGGTGGCCGGGTACCGGTGGAGCGGGCGACGGGAATCGAACCCGCGTAGCTAGTTTGGAAGACTAGGGCTCTACCATTGAGCTACGCCCGCGTGCTTGCGCGAGCCCAAATGTACCGGCGCCAACGCGTTTCAATCCAGTCGGACCCCACCAGAGCGCACCTCGAGTGGGGTTGGGCCCCTGCTGGGCCGTAGGATCGCGGGCGCAACCAGCACGCCACGGGGTGTAGCGCAGCTTGGTAGCGCATCCGCTTTGGGAGCGGAAGGCCGCAGGTTCAAATCCTGTCACCCCGACCGGTTTACGCAAGACGCCAGCAGAGGAGCACAGCAGTGAAGAGCACCGTCGAGAAGTTGAGCCCCACCCGGGTGCGCATCAACGTGGAGGTGCCCTTCGCTGAACTCGAGGGCGACTTCGACCGCGCCTACAAGCAACTCGCCCAGCAGGTCCGGCTGCCCGGTTTCCGGCCCGGCAAGGCGCCGGCAAAGCTGCTCGAGGCCCGCGTCGGCCGGGGCGCGGTGCTCCAGCAGGTGGTCAACGACGTGCTGCCCGGCCGCTACAGCGAGGCCGTGACCACCAGCGACCTGCGCCCGCTGGGACAACCCGACATCGAGGTCACCAAGATTGAGGACGGCGAGGAACTGGTGTTCACCGCCGAGGTCGACATCCGGCCGGACATCGACCTGCCCGAACTCAGCGAGTTGGCGCTCTCGGTCGACGCGGTCGAGATCACCGACGAGGAGGTCGAGGCTGAACTGGACGCCCTGCGCGCCCGGTTCGGCACCCTCAAGGGCGTCGAACGCCCTGCGCAGACCGGCGACTTCGTGTCCATCGATCTGTCGGCGACCGTCGACGGCGAGACGATCCCGGACGGCCATGCCGAGGGGCTTTCCCATGAGATCGGCTCCGGCCAGCTCATCGATGGCCTCGATGAAGCCATCGTGGGCTGCTCCGAGGGCGAGTCCGCGACCTTCACCACCAAACTGGTCGCCGGAGAGCACGCCGGCGCCGATGCCGAGGTGACCGTCACCGTGAAGTCGATCAAGGAGCGGGAACTCCCCGAGCCCGATGACGAATTCGCCCAACTGGCAAGCGAATTCGACACTCTGGACGAGTTGCGGACAAACCTCACCGACCAGGTGCGGCGGGTGAAGCGGATTCAGCAGGCCGAGAAGATCCGCGATACCGCGCTTGAGACGCTGCTTGAGCGGGTCGAGGTGCCACTGCCGGAGGCGATCGTGCAGGCGCAGGTGGACTCCGCGGTGCACAACGCCATCCACGGCCTCGAGCACGACGAGGCCCGCTTCGCCGCCGCGCTGGAGGCTCAGGGCAGCTCGCGGGAGAAGTTCGACGCCGAGACCCGGGAGGCCGCCGAGAAAGCGGTCAAGACACAGCTGCTGATGGATGCCATCGCCGATGAGCTTGAGATCCAGGTGGGCGAGACCGACCTGACCGAACGGCTGGTGCTGATGTCGCGGCAGTACGGCATCGAGCCGCAGCAGTTGCTGGCGGTGCTGCAGCAGAACAACCAGCTGCCCGCGGTGTTCGCCGACGTCCGTCGCGGCCTGACCGTCGCCGCGGTGGTGGAGGCGGCCACCGTCACCGACAGCGAGGGCGCCGTGATCGACACCACTGAATTCTTCGGATCACCGGCCGCCGCCGACGACGACGCCCTCGACGAGGACGAAGACGACGAAGACGACGACGACGACGACGATGACGACGATGACGACGACGACGACGACGACGAAGATGACGACGACGACGACGAAGATGACGACGACGACGACGAAGATGACGACGATGACGAAGACAACGAAGACGACGAAGACAACAAAGAGTGACGCTGACAGCGAAAGCGCTGTGGTTGGCAAGGTTGTACACGCTGTGTTCGTTAGGGTCGGGTAGAACCTCGGCAAGGATGTCCCGGAGAAAGCAGGTATGAAGTCGTGACTCACATGCGTTCAGGCGCGCTCGGGCTGAACCTCAGCGACTCGGTTTATGAGCGCTTGCTCGCCGAGCGCATCATCTTCCTCGGCTCACAGGTCGATGACGACATCGCCAATCGGCTGTGCGCTCAGATCCTGCTGCTGTCGGCCGAAGACCCGACCAAGGACATCTCGCTGTACATCAACTCGCCCGGCGGCTCGATCAGCGCCGGCATGGCGATCTACGACACCATGGTGCTCGCGCCCTGCGACGTCGCCACCTACGCGATGGGGATGGCCGCCTCGATGGGCGAGTTCCTGCTGGCGGCCGGTGCCAAGGGCAAGCGGTACGCCCTGCCGCACGCCCGCATCCTGATGCATCAGCCGCTAGGCGGCATCACCGGCGGCGCCGCCGACATCGCCATCCAGGCCGAGCAGTTCGCGGTGATCAAGAAGGAGATGTTCCGGCTCAACGCGGAGTTCACCGGCCAGCCCATCGAACGCATCGAGGCCGACTCCGACCGCGACCGCTGGTTCACCGCCCAGGAGGCACTCGAGTACGGCTTCGTCGACCACATCATCACCCGCGCCCACTTCAACGGAGCCTCCAATGCCTGATCACACCGACACCCGGCTCACCCCGCAGGCGCGCTACATCCTGCCGTCCTTCATCGAGCACTCCAGCTGGGGCGTGAAGGAGTCCAACCCGTACAACAAGCTGTTCGAGGAGCGGATCATCTTCCTCGGCGTGCAGGTCGACGATGCCTCGGCCAACGACATCATGGCCCAGCTGCTGGTGCTGGAGTCACTCGATCCGGACCGCGATATCACCATGTAC